>PUNZ01000133.1 GCA_003551945.1 Halovenus sp.
CATGTGTTAGGTTGTTCTTGTGTATGCGTCATAAGATGGGAGAACTGAACATATCTGTGTCCGCGGCAGACTTGAAACTTCGCGACACTACGCAAACGACATACGACTGCATACTCGGCTGTAGCGTGTCATAGAAAGCGTCACGTACGAAGCAGCAGGGTGCGGGAAGTGTGTCCAACACCAACGCACCCCTGCGAGACGTTGCTTCGGTCAACGACTTCTTGAAAACGGCGGCTACCAAGACACCGGTCTGGATGCTTGGAGACAGCGCCTACGACATCCTCGATTGGCACGACCACCTACTCGCCGCAGGAGTCGTGCCAATCGCTCCGTACAATCCACGAAACACTGTTGATCCGAAAACCATCGAGTACAGGATTGAAGACCGGATCACCGAACACAGCAAGGACGTTCAGCTGAACCAATCGATCTTGGACGAGACGTACAACAACCGGACAGGCGTCGAACGAACCAACGAATCAGTCAAAGACTGCGGCCTCGGGCACGTCCGCGCCCGAGGCCGCGTCCACGCACGAGCACAGGTGTTCCTCGCGCTGTGCCTTCGCCTCGTTGTTGCAATCACCAATTATGAACGCGGAGACAATCCGGGAAGCACGATCATCACAGTGTGAGAAGAGTTCTATGCCACCCTCGTCCGAATAGACTGTAATAAACCGACCAGAATTGTTATGAATAGAATGGGCGTGCGAGACAGAGGACGCAAATGCAGCACGGGAATTGGTCAAGTCGGTTTCCGACCGGAGTTCCTGATTGCATCCGCAAATTCGATGTAACGGTATCTAAACTCAAGGGTGATTTGAGTCACCACATCGATTTTATTTGAGCAGATCAAATCTGTGGGTATGCGCCGCCGCCAGTATCTCGGAACGCTCGCTGGCAGCACCCTTCTCGTCGCCGGTTGTCTCGGTAATTTTGCCGATGAGGATCGGGACGAAAACGAGGTCTTCGCCGACTACTGGTACGAAACGGACGAACTTGTCGTCGAGTTCCGCGACGGTGTAGACGTGGAGACGGCTCGTTTGCTGAGCGACGAGAGCCAGGAACATGAGCGTGTTGAGGGACCGGTCGGAACCGCACGGTTCCCGGTAGTCTTCCCGAACCGGCTCGACACACATCTCACCTCCCGGCCGCCACTTCGCGTGGAAGCACAGACTGCGAATGGAACCGCCCGGATGTCCGTCTGGGAGCAAATCCACGGTGTCGTCCGTGATCTCGAGCCCGATCTGGAGGGACGGGCACAGCTTCGGATCGAAAATCAAGGGACAGCTCCGCTTTTAATTCGATTTGTGAGCGTTCATGGGGACGTTCCGGAACCGGCAGCGGACCCCACAAACGAGACGGTTGAACTCGACTCACACCATACCGGCCCAGGTGTCGTTGGGACCGGCGAAAACCACGCTCAGCAACCCGAGCGTTCTGATTTGGTGGTTCCGGGTGAGGCGGAACGCTCTTTCGAGACGAGCTACCGGCCGTTCGGGGACGATGGAGCGGTAACCGACGAAGAGCGATCCGGAACGGTCTCACTGGTCCAAGCCTCCGGCGGAATTAACTCATACTCGTTCTCGTACTAATGGAACTCAACGGGTGAGTCATTACCCAGATTGGATAAAACAGTGCCGACTGACTGGTAGGTTGATTCTATATTCGACAGTTGCTGAAACGATGTTGGTATTTCGGTAGGATGTCGAGTGACGGATATAGGAGGTGAATATAGTCCGCAGACTTTTTGACTTGATATGATATATGCTCTGATATGTCCGTTCCTGAGCCTCCCCGCCGGGCAGTTCTTGGTAGTCTCATGACGGTCGCCCTCGGCGCGCTTGCAGGGTGTTCTGAACTGACAGAGTGGCCACCTTGACGCCCACGACGTAGGAACCGGCGCGAACGACAACGGGTTCGGCTCGGCACTCGTCGTCTCACTCGCATGGATCCTTTCGGCGGTGGCGGACGACCTCGAGACGCGGGTGAGATTTGTTGTCTTCGGCGCTGAGGAGGTCGGGCTTTATGGCTCCTACTATTGGTCGCACACGCACGATCTTAATAACGTGAAATGCGTGCTCAACGTCGATGGGGCCGGCTACTCGCGGGACCTCGAGATTCATCACCACGGCTTTGAGGCGATCGGAGAAGCGTTTGAGGAGGTGGAGTCGGAGTTCGACGTCCCCATCGCGATAGTGGATGGACTCCGTCCCCATAGCGACCACTGGCCGTTCGTTCAGCGCGGGATCGCCGGCGCACAGGGGCGCTCCACGGCGAGCGGAAGCGGCCGTGGTTGGGGACACACACACGGCGACACCTTCGACAAGCTCGATGTCCGCGACCTCCGGGAGCTGTCGGTATTATGTGCGGCTGGGGTCGTCAAACTCGCGGAGGCGGACCGACCGATCGAGACACGAACAGCGGAGGATATCCGCGAGGAGACGGTCGAGAGCGGTCACGATGTCGGCATGAAGGCGACGGACACGTGGCCGTGGGGCGAGCCCCGGCCGTGGCCCTGGGCCGACGAATTTGAATAGGATTGCGGCAGGGCCGGCTCAAAAACGTGGGCGCCGACAATACCGGTTCCGCGTGCAAGTACCACGTATGGATGTCACAACATATGGGGAGGAAGCTAACCGGTTCAAGGGTGGGAGGAATCCGACTCGCCAAAAGAAGCACCTGTCAGGATCATCAGTTTATCGACGAGTGACTCGATCACTGCTGCCGGTTCATACTCAGACCTGTCGAGAGGGGGTTCCCAGAGTTCAATTTCGATGGCCTCTGCTGTGTCGAGATCCCCCTCCGTCGCCGTAAGAATAAAAATCGCCCGCTGATAAATAATCACCATCTGTCGACTGTCGACCCCGAGATGTTCGATTGATCCCGCCTCAAGCGCTGTAGGAAAATCGATGGTGGAATCACAGTTATACGCACGAGTGGCTCCCCTGTCACTATCTTCCATACCTTCTCTTTCTCCGAGGCGTGGTAAATAACTCGGCATCGGCCAATCGGTATTGACCTCTTCGCACGCCTCAAGGCGCAGGTATCCTCCTCTATTTCGTATAAATATCCAGGGGAAGAATGATATCTCCCCAAATAGCAGCTGTGGTATGAACGAAACGGCCGAATCGAGCCGGCTTATCCGTTACTATCGGGAGTACATCGGCGACCCGGAGCGAATAGCCAACATCTACGCTGGCTTTGGCCTCTTTTTTCTTGGTGCTGGATTGGGGTTTGTCGCGGTGGCAGTATTTCTTTACAGTACGACCCTCCCTGTAAACACCCCACAAATGTATTCGGTTCGTGAGGTCGCTGGGGTTGCCGCGGGGCTTGGGTTGCCATTACTCCTTTCTGGAATTGTGGTGCTACTCCCCGTCGATAAGCGCATGGTGTATACTGCGTTCGGCGGACTCGTAATCTCAACTCTTGCTGTTGGTCTCTTTGTTTGGGCGTATCCTAACAATTGGAATGTGACAAACCCCCCAGATTACAGCGCCCAGGGCATTGGTCTCTATAGCGTTGGGGTTGTTCTTGTTATTGCAGCTTCCGGTGTCGCACTAGTTACCCATTGGGTCGAGCGTGCAAGCGACGAGGCGGGTGAAGAACAGACCCAAGACCGTTCTGCCACGGACGAAGACGAGGTCACTGATGAGGACGTGCGCAGAGATATTGAAACAGCCTTAGAGGATACAGAGCTTTCTTGGGGTGGCATTGATCGTACGGAGTCTCGTCGCCTCCAACTGAATACCAGTTCGATCGATGACGTGGATATCGATACGCTCCCCAAGACGGGTGCTGAGCGACGGATGAAAAACGAAGAGGTCAATGATGCTGTTGCCCGACTCCAGGGACTCCAAGGCGGACAAACAAAAAGAGCAAGTGGAGAGAGCACCGACACACAAGCAGCGGCCCTGCGCCAACTGCGTGAGCAACAACAAAAAGAGCAGTCACCTCAGTCCAACGAGGGGCTGCTCAATAGAATAAAAAATTACTGGGTGATGTCGTGGTTTCGAGAACGTTTTTGATTTTCCCCCGGCGAAAGCCGTGGGATTCCCCCGTTAAGTAACGCGAAATGTTATACGGATTGGCTTTGAGATCCAGATATGGCGAAGGGCCTAGACGTTGGCACAATGAACATCCTCTCGGGCCGGCAAGATGGCGCTGAGACGGTTTTCGTCCAACAACGAAATTCGTTTGTCGAGATCGAGCATAGCGATATGGCCGAACAGATGCTCTCCCGTAGTGACATCTTACACATCCGCAAGGACGACAATGTGTACGTCGTGGGGGATGATGCGTTGAATTTTGCGAATATTTTTAATAAAGAAACACGACGTCCAATGGAAAATGGGATCCTTTCCAGCGATGAGGCTTCGGCGATCCCGATGATCAAATTGATCACCCAGCAGGTCGTTGGCGAGCCTTCCCGACCAAATGAGCGATTATTTTATTCGAGCCCAGCGGACCCGATCGACTCAGAGCTATCGACGCTTTATCACGAAAAGACGTTGGAGTCCATGCTCGGTGACATGGGGTATGACCCCGAACCGATCAACGAGGGGATGGCAGTCATTTACTCAGAGCTCGCGGATAACAACTTCACCGGGCTGGGCATCAGTTTTGGTGCCGGCATGACCAATGTTTGTCTCGCCTACTATGCCGTTCCAGTCATGAAATTCTCAATCGCACGTGGGGGTGACTGGGTTGACGAACGGGCCGCAGAAGCCACAGGCACACCCGTCGACAAGGTCACATCGATCAAAGAGGATGATTTTGAGCTTGATTTCCGTACCGATGTCGGTGGTGTCGAAGGAGCGCTTGCCATCTACTACGAGAACTTGCTTGATTACGTCATTGAGAATATTGCCGCCGAAGTTGATGAAGAAGACATTGAAGAAGGGCTTGACGTTCCGGTTGTCGTCACTGGTGGAACATCAAGCCCACGTGGATTCAAAGACTTGTTCGCAGAACACCTCCAGAGCGCGAATATCCCGTTCTCGATTAGCAGTGTTCGTGCAGCCTCCGAACCTATCTATAGCGTCGCCAGTGGGGCACTCGTTGCCGCGCGCTCGGAAGAAGACGAGGATGATGGGACGGCGAGCGAGGAAGACTGATCCCTTTCGAAATCGTTCTCCTCGACAACCAAAGTATCTCTCAAAGCCGAGTCGGAAGCGTGGACGAGTCAGACGTGTCCCGAGTGTGGCGACCACGAGAAGACGGTTCGCCACGGCGATATGTTAAAGTCCTGAATCTTTTTGTTTTCGTCGAATACTCCCTGCCAGTCCGAGACTCCGCCATTGTGGGTCAACATCATTCTTCCCACGAACTCGCGCCTCGACTACTCCATCTTCCGTTGTACGACCTTCGATCACGTAGTCCATGCTCGTAGTGAGGTCTGCTAATTCACCATTTGGTGTCGCTGCTGGTGGCACATGGACTATCCCACCGACCGAAAGCTGTCGCAATCGGCCACAGATTTCATGCACAAATCGACTAATACGCTCCACAGAATAATAGGCACGCATCTGTGTCAGTGTCAAGAGCCCGCAGAGCTGCGGTTCATTCGTTGAGTCTGCCGTCAGTTGTTCCAGTTGCTGATCGATTGTAACCCCGAGACTGGTGAGGTCCCGACATGAGGCAGACACATGGACCGGCGTCTCCGTACCGGAGTCGTGATGTGGTGTTGCATCAATGAAAACTGTCTCAACATCGTCGGACACTTGCTCAAGCTGGCTCGGTGGGTATTTTGTTGTTAACAACAGCCCAGAGTCAGCCAGGGCCGAATAACACCTCAACACGCAGTTATCCCACAGCTGTGTACTTGGAGCTGCAACTCCGACGATGTCCGTTGGAGCAACCTGCACAGTATGTAAGAACGCTGGAATGAATTTAACTGGCGTAGGATTGACGATGTGGGTAAACGCTTCTCCCGGATAGTCTTCTAGCTCAATGAGTTGATCAACTGCCGTATCTGTGATCGGCAATGGAGCAGCGAGGGCTCCGTCGCCGCTCGTTTGGTCCTGTTTGTTATCTATAGGGTAAAGACTGCCACCACTAGACGCTGCCTCTTGGAGATACCTATATGCAGCCAGAAGGGCAGGGTCTGGCTCCACCTTATCCGTCGCCGTAGCGGGTTCACCAGGCATGAGCTGATGTCTGCCGGCGATTGGATCCTGAAATGCTCGATGATTGCTCACCGAGACGTTGGAGGCATGTACTATCCGATCTGGCAGCATGTTGGTTAGGCATATACTACCAGTATAGCCGTCATTGCTATTATGATTTTCTCCGAGCGATTCGGTTCCGAAATGTGGTGCTGTATCCCTTCCCTACCTGAAACAGCAGTTGAAATCAAAGTGACCCGAGCCACGCCCTGACTGAGTCCCGATCAGCTGCATAATAAAACACCACTTCATCGGTCACCACTCCATACGCCTCAATGCTCTCATCATAGATCACCCGATTTCGCGTGTCGATGGCGATATCGACGAGGTCTTTGATCGAACTGATATATATGTACTCACTGTTCGCATCGACGGGGAACTCACCCTTCGAAATCCACTCGCTATATTGTTCTCTCATCACATCCAGTTCAAGTGCCTCTACCTCAGCTCTGCGGCTCCAGAACCCAACGACTCCACCGAGGATGAGAAACACCAGTCCACTGCCGGTGAGAAGCCCAACAAGTGTCATATCTGGTGCTTGCTCACGCGTCTCCCCAGGGCGTGTTTGACTTTGGGTCTCGCTGTCCGTTAACTCTTCACTGATGTAATATCCTTCATCAATAAACTCGACAGGCGCTGCTGTATTTAATTCTCCACTGTATGTCTCATCGCCTTCTGCGGGTGAGTCGTATTCAACCGCGATCACCAGTTCAACTGATACCGATCCGATCCCACCACTCGCTGCGTCAATGCGTCCAAGTTCATCTCGCACATCTGTCATTGACACAGTAGTATTGAGTGTCAATTCGCCATCTTCGACCGTGCTGTCCTCAGCAGTAAGGAGTCGCTCATCCTCCCAAAAGACCTCGCCATCGAAAATTATCTCATATTGCATCGTGCTCCGCTGGACAACCTCGACTGATCTGTCTTCGGGCAGTTCGATAGCTGTCTGAAGCTGTAGCTCCGGTGTCTCGTTCATTAGATAGACTGGCTGCTCTTCTAGGGTCTCTCCAGGATCACGAAGCTCCGAGCCAGCCTGCACCTCTGCGCTATGTGTAGTCTCCAGTGAGAACGTTTGCACGTCAAACTCTTCAGACGGTGTCTCTTCTACAGGCGGATTGAGATACGTATTGACGCCAGCACCAATGGCTACCGTCCCCAACAAAAGTAGGGCCACGGCAAGTACGCCCCCATAGACCGATAACACGTACTTGATCCTTAGCGTCGGGGCCATCAACTTGTATGTCTGCGGTTCAGACATAAATCCCCCCGGGTTTGACCCCGTCGTTGCTCTCCTGTCGCACCGGCTCACAGAGATTCAAGGCGGAAGCCCACGACTTTAATCGTGGGTACCTGACCCGAGCAAACCGGACCGGTCAACTCGGCCGGATGAACCATCAGTTCTGGCGGCCACCTGTTGTGCGTCTCTTTCGCTTGTGAACGGGTGGGTCCACGCTTCATCTGTCTGGCCAGCAGCGTTTTCGGCTTCTACCCGAATTACGTACGATTTCGTCGGATCGCCCGTGACGTTCGGCGGCATCATGAGTTGTTCCGGTACTGCGACATACTCATCGACACCATCTCGGAGGCCTGACCCCGACGACAGTAGGATCTCAGTTTGGAAGACAACGTCCTCATTTGGGCGATCTGTTCTCCCGCCACCAGTTCGGAGTTGTACCGTGAGCTGGGTGAGTGATCGACTACAATCAATCGCTCGAAGCTCGCCGATCTCTAACTGCTGGTTGGTGAAATCCACTTTGGGGCCCTTTAGTGTCGTAATTCTCGGCGTTCTGCGACACCAAATAAGAAACGCCCGCCAGTTAACCATCCGATACGTCATCACCAGTCCAGTGAGCGCCGAAAGCGACACCAGAACTGTCACTAGAATCCCGACCTCATTTGTAGCCTCCTCAAGAAACCCGGTTGGGCCGACACCGACGGTGATTTCGGTGCGTGATTGCCCACCGTATTCATCTACGGCGATAACCGTGACTACGTGTTCACCGTGTTCGAGGACATGTGTGGCCTCCGCTCCCGTTGCTGTCGTTCCATCGGGGAACTCCCACGTCAGATCGACGGCTCCGACCTCATTTTTTATATCGGACTCAAGTGTTACTTCCACCTGTTCATCACCGCTCGCTGCGGTCTCACTGACTGTTGGAGTGGCAATCGGGATGTCATCGACGATAACTGGTTGTTCGGCTGTCGCGCTCTGGCCGAGTGCGTCAGTGACAGTCAGTTTGACGAGTTGCTCACCGGGTTCACTGAAAGCGTGATCGACCTCCTGTCCCGTTTTAATTGTCCCATCCGGGAACTCCCATGTGTATTCAACATCTGGTTTAATAAACACCGCAAACGGCGAGAACGAGTCTGTCTCTGCGCGGGCAATAAGGCGACCATCGCGTATGGACACCTCAGTCGACAAGAGCTCCCATCCATCCCCCGTGAAGTGGCCCACAGCGACGTCATCCGTTTCTGCCTCGGTCTGTTCAATGAGGGTCCGGGAGGCTGCCAGTTCAACTTCACCACCGGTTGCCGATTCATCGCTTGGTGTCACTGAGACTGCCTCCGTCACCCGGGTGGCATCGGTAACGGCTGACCCGGTTGAGCCAACTGTCGACCGCTGTCCACTGAATGTGGTGTCGGTCTCGGTTACCGTTACTGGCTCCCCGCTGGCTGCGGCTGCATCTTGATCAAACTGGACGTTCGTGACCTCGGCGTCATTTATTATCGCCTCATCCTCGGCAACTGTGGACCCTGATTGCACCTCACCATCAGCGGCGGCTTCAGTATCCGCTGCAACCTCCGTTTCGGTCTCACCGTCCTCGGAGACCAACTCGCCGCCGGTGTCCGCTCCGGTGGCGGTGGCTACTTGTTCACTGTCCACGGTTTCGCTAACGGTGGTCGGATCAAGCTCAGCAACCTCCGTTGCGACATCGCCTCCGATCTCTATGTTCGCCCCCACGTCAATCTGTGCCGTCGGTTGATCCTCGGCCGTTGCTTCGATCGCTTCGATTTCGTCCTGTGACAGTGGCGCTGTGTCGACGTCACCGACATCACCATCGTCTTCACCATCGGTATCAACCGTCGCATCGACCACCTCGATCGGCGACGGGTCGCCATCTCCGTCGCTGACATCCTCATCAGGGCTGGGGTCGTCGACCGCTGCGTCATCAGTCTGTTCTGGCTCCGACGATCCGGAGGTATCTTCATCCACGTTCACTACGCGGTGTGTGTCATCGGTCTGGTCCGTGCCGTCGTTCACAGTAAGGGTAAACTCGCGCTCACCCGGCTCTGTGAGCGTCCACTCGGTCGCAAACCCACTGGACAGGGTCTCGGTCTCATTGTCCGCCCAGCTGTACGTGACGGCGGGGTCATCGACGAGCGCAAAGATCGCCCCCGGCTCGAATGCGGTTTCCGCGCTCACGACCGTCTCTTCGCTTCTCGTCTGCACTTCCGTCTCAAGGATCTTCCAATCGTGTGTCCCGCTCGGACTGTACACCACCTGTAGATCCTCGGCCGCCGCGCCGGTAGCTCCAAGCTGCGAGTCATCCACGGTGAATGCTACCGGCTCCGAGTCGGTCGTCGCTGAACGCAATTCGACTGGGTCCGTCACCAGCGCGTCACTCGGCGACTCGGAGTCGGTGAGTGAGGCTAAACCGGAGACGGTCGTCCCATCGGCCGTGAGCACCACTGAGTCACCCGACATGACGGATTCGGCGGACACAGTAGCACTTGCGCTCGGGGGAGGTGGATCGTCCGGATCAACTTGGTCGTCAGGTAGGTTCGCCACCGGTGCTGCCGTCGCGTTTGCAGCGTGTGATTCCTCACCCACAGTGATATCGCTTATCCCGTCCGGGAGGGCGTCGAACGCTGCCTCAATGGTGATGGTTGCCTCCAAGACCTCATCCACACTCACCGACGGCGAGGTCGTGTCCACCAGCAACCCAAGCTCGGTCCCTTCACCGGGATCTAATTGTATCGTGTCGGCCGTAGCCGTCGGCGTCGTCTTATATAAGCTGACGTTTGCATCGGTCTCCGTCTCGAGCTCAGTCGTAACCGTGAGCGGCTGATCGACTGTCTCGCTGTATGAGAGTTCAACTAACCCATTAAACGTTGTTTTGGCGTTTGTGTTGACGCCGGGGTCATCGATCTCGATGTGGACGTCGCCGTCATCCCCGTTTTCATCCGTCACAACGGTGACGTACGGACTATCCGCGTCGACTGGCTGGATTTCTACGTCCGGTGGGTCGTCCGGGAACAGCTCATCGACCTCGGCAGCGGGAACGCCGACGAGCACGCCGGGGACGCAGAGAAACCCGACGATACAGACGAACACAAACGGGTTGACCGATGGGAGTTTCATTAGCCATCCCGCTCTTTGTGGACGGTAGCCCCAAGCTGTGAGTGTCCGACTCGTGCCCTGTGTTCGCCCGACAGCAGCCGTCTGTCCCGTCGTGTGTGCGTCCACTCGGGGACTACGACGCCAGCGGGCACCACTCCCGCCTGAAACGGCGCTCGTCTAACCACGTCAGTCGCTACCGTCAGCGACGTTGCTTCGTCGCGACGGATCGGGCGGCCAGTGGGTGTGGCGGTCGTGTTCATTGGGATGAATACACACAGCACGTCCAGCTCATGGCTGTGGGCGTTGATATGACGATACGCTCGAAGTGCGCTTCGCCGGTGGCAAGCCCCCCACGGCGGGGGTGTGTTACCTGCGCCGTCGTGGTTGCGTTATTCGCCGTTCTATTCAGTCTCCAGTCCCGTCAGCGGTGATGGTCACTTCGTCGTTCTCAAACACATCGGCGTCCTCAGCAACCTCGTCTTCACCATCCAAACCATCAACATCATCGTCGATCTCGTAGACGATTCCGATGTCGGCCGAATCACCGGGGTCGAGTTCAATCGTGGCGGTGTCCCCACTATCGTCAGCATCACCAACTACATCAAGCTCATCCGTGGGTACCACTGAATCACGCACGAGGTCGAAGTCATCGTCTAAGTTGCCATCAGCATCTGTGGTTTTAACGAAGTAGATGTTGTCAGCATCTTCTCCCTCTTCAAAATCAAACCCGATTTCGATATCTTCTTCAGTCCCCTGGTTGGTCACGTTGAATGCATCCGCACCGTACGTTGTTGCATTCACATTCAGCCCTTGGCCGACCTCATCACCGGCGTCATCATCCAGCGTCAGAATGAGCTGTTCATCGTCCATATCGGCGAATGGAGAGTCGTCTGTCGCCTGAAGTCCGAGCAACGCTTCGGCGTCGCCGGCGACTTCGACATCAGCTGTGCGGTCCGCTTCAACAGTCGTGAACGCACCCGTGCCCGCGAGGCCGATGACGGCCGCGAAGACGAGCGCGAGTGCGAGGAGTTTTCCTTGTGGGATCATTGGTAGATTCGATTGTCGTTTGTTGGTGCGCCCCTGAATCGCCCCCGAACTGCTCCGGAAGACGTCGGCGCTCACTACCCACTACATACCCTACCTACTTTGTAAGCCCGACCTACCGAACCGTTTGGATAGGCTAACGAAGTGGGAGATACCGGGTAGGCTGACCTAACACACGATATTTCGGGGACTTTCCGTGCCGTGACGTGTCACACCTGAGCTAGAGTCGTCGATCGGATATGCGTCCTCCATTGGTACGCTAGGACGGAGGGTCCTGGGAATGACAACGGGATAGATAAAAATATACCGAGTAGCTATGAATTGATCACTAACGCATCCGCCCACAGGAATTAGAGCCCTCAGCGACGGGCTGCTGTCCGTGGTCATCTAAAAAGACCCCTCCCATGGCTCACGAAAGCGACACCACTATCGAAGATCCCGCCTCAGTTTCTGAAGCCCTTTCTTCGAGTGACGCCTACGACATTCTCGCCGATACACGCCGCCGTTATACGATACATTATCTCAAACAGCATGACGGTGAAGACGTGCCGGTCCAAGAAGTCGCAGAACACGTTGCAGCGTGGGAAAACGAGAAACCAGTCGCGGAGCTTACCGCTCAAGAACGAAAACGCGTGTATATTTCCTTGTATCAGTCACACCTCTCGACGCTTGCTGACCAAGGGTTCATTGAATATGATGAAGACCAGGGGGTCGTCTCGTTGACCGATCCGGTGAGTCAGTCCGACATCTACTTAGAGATCGTTTCACAACGAGACATCCGGTGGGGATATTTTTATTTTGGCCTCTCGGTTGCCGCTGGGGCGCTGTTTACGTTACGTTGGATCGAGTTCGGCGTGATCGGCGACATCCCGATGATCGTGCTCGTAGGCTTGATGATATTCACGTACGCGCTGGCTGCGGCCGTCCACATCATCAGCAGTGGCCGAAAGAAACTCGGTGATGACGGCCCACCACCGGAGTTGCGAGAACGACCCCAATAAAGTGCGATCGCTCACTCTACGACCGCAATCTGACCGTCTGCGGTATCTACAACTGTTTCAAAAAGGCCCCGAATGAGCGGCTCAATGTCTTCATTCGTTGCTGGATCAACCACATAACAGCTCGTTGCATCTGCCAACTTGAATCGCCCTCTAAGAAGTGCAATGAATCTGAATACCTTTTTTTCTCCAACCGATGGAGGTAATGCCTTCAGCCCATCAAAACACACGACTACTTCGGACGGATCATCGAACGCCGCAAGCATCTGTGTGGTGGCGATTCCGAGTCGAGCCAGCCCACTGCGCGGGTCCAAGCGTCGGAGGTGAACCGATGTGCTATCTGTAGCAGCCTGCACGCGCTGTGATTTTAGTTTATTACTCCCTTTGGCGTCTGTCTCTAGGCTCATTGCCCGAATCGTTCCATCAATTCGTTGGTAGGCAGGTTGCAAGCGGCGATCGAGGGTCTGTTGTGGACTGATAATAAGTGCGTCCTGTGCGGAATCAGTCTCAAGCAGTTGTGACCACACGTCGTCAGTCGTGGGCGCCTCTGATGGCCCGCGGACGAGCACCTGATCTCCGTGGTTGATCTGAAAGCGGTCGCCAGTAGCTGGTGGCTCAAAATCCGCCGTTTCTGTGTCTGTTGGTTGATCAAAAAAGTCCCACTCCCGTGTTTCGCGCGGCGGTGCCGCTGAGAGCGACTGGTGGCGTTTTTCGGTACGGGTTGGTTCTCTGTTGGCCGGGGGCACGCCCTGGGACTCACTATCGACTGACTGGTCCGGCCCATCAATAAAAAACTCCTCAAACACCGACGCAGACTGGTCGCTTGTCTCACTATTTGATGGCGAATGCTGGTCGCTTCTTGATCCGCGGTCGTCAAGCGGGGTTTCGTGGGGGTGGTGATCAGTCATATGTGGTTCGAATACCGGCTACAAGTGTTTTTAGACGTCATGCGCCCCGACGACATCACATGTAATTTCAGCGGATATGATTCGCAGGACGAGAACACCCATGACCTCAGTCGTGAGAGTATGTCACTATCGCTCATAGTCCAATGAGGAGAATTCTGAGCTTGACTCAGCATTGTTCCAAATCCAGCGGTCGGTCTCTGGCGGTCTGTCGCGCTCCGCTTCCGATCCATCCTGTCCTCTATCTGTTGTTGCAGATCTAGGTGGCTCTGACATACTATCAACTGGTCCGGTCTCAAGGGACGCAGACTGAAACGGATCCCACCCGCTCGGTACAACGCCGCTGAATGTGGCACCGCACGCTGGGCATTCCGGGGCAGCGAGCAGACTCAGAGTGGCCTTTGCACCGCACGCGTCACAAGCAGCCGTATCGATCCCGTGTTTTGCAGCTGTCTGTTTGAGCTCAGTGAGCTGCTCTTCACGGGCATGGCGACGCTGCAAGTACTCCATATCATTTCGATATGCGGCAGTGACCTCTTTTATTCGTTCGTCGATTGCGTTCGTTCGTTGCTCAAACCGGGAAAATGCCGCTTCGATAGCGTCCAATTCTGCCTCGATATCTGCCTCAAAATCCGTGTGTTGCTGTTGGAGTCCCTCTACATCCCCTTCGAATTCGGAGAGACGTGTGTCAACTCTTTTGTCAAACTCCGCCATTGCTTCTTCGAGGTCAGCAACCTCTGTAGCAACGATTCGTAGATACTGGGCAATGGTTGAAACATCGCTTTTTTTACTGTACTGCTTCGTATCGTTTTCAATGGATTCTATCCGCCGTCGTAGATCGCTGAGCGTCTCCGCCACACCTGCCAGCTTTTCTTCACTAACCTCATCGGTAGGGGTGTTTTGATCCGATGCTTGGAGCGCTCGGATGAGCAAGCATAACGTCTCGTCGGCAGGTCCGTTCTTAGTATCCTGTACTGATTTCTTGTCAGATACCGGGATATCGGAGATGTCCGGCGTCGATCTCTTGTCGTCGTCGGCTTCAGAGGGCTGTGTCGTCGTCTCAAAAGATGCTTTATCAACGGCATCTGCTATGTCATCAATGACCCAATACGCCGAAATCAACTCAGATATAACCTCTGTCACAGGCATGTCGCGGTTCTCGGCGGTTTCTCTGACCCACGCCATGAACTCTTCTTCTTCCATGCTCTGTTGTTTGTCCATAGATGATTATTGATCGGCAATGACGGTGAATCTGCACACACCTAGTCGATGTCTACTCTTACTTAGTGTATCGTACGCTTCACTTATACATTTTGATCCGCTCACTCCAATCGGCGTCGGAGCCGGGTGCCAAGCGGTACGTTGGGTTGCCGGCGTCCAATACGGATTGGATCAAACCCAATTAGAATGGTGGCAAACACAATGAACAAGCTCCCAACAAAGACATTGATCACGGCGACAGGAAGTAATGGATGAGCAGCGTGTAACGACAGGATCATTGACATGGGTAAGACAGCGAAGTATCGATGCTCAACGATCACTTCAGAGTGCACCCCTGTCTCTGGTGGCGCAGTTATTTCGACTGGAATTTCTTCCACCTCTCCAGCGGGGACGTACGTCGTTGTGTGATTCACTTCAATGCCCTCGCTAGCAGGTTCTACCACGGCGACAACCGGCAAACGGCCATTGCTTGGCACCAGATACTCCACCTGTTCTGTTGTTCCTTGTTGTATTACGTCCGGACCCGTTGGATTGGTTTCAGAACTAACGAACTCAAATTGATACGCACCGGCCGGGGCGAGCATACTTATCGATAATAAAATAATCAATACGAGCGTCATGACGCCGATAACGGCCATCGGATTTATCGCGTTCATTCCACGACCTGTCTGCCGTACCGGATTCTCTCTCGTTCGCTCGACGATAGCCGAGAGTGCGTAAGTAACGGCTCCAAAGGCAATCAGAATGTAAAATAATCCCTGAGTACCAAGCACAGCACGCGTTCCGATCAAAATTGCTAGCTGTTGTTGGAGATCACTCACTGTCGACTCAATTCCCACAACAGCAGTCCCGAGGTAAGGAACAATAATCGGCTGTTCGCCGATCGTGAGCACCGTAGCTTCAACTTGGCCTTCGGATACTGGTGGCTCGGAGCCATCCTGATCCGTGACGACATTGGCATCGCCTCTCGTGATCAATCCGTCTGCAGTTTCATCAACGACCCGATGAGTGACGATTCCACCATCATGAATATCGACAGCGTCAAACACGATGATATCGCCCTCACCAGCCCCACCGGCAAGCACTGAGGGCACTGCAATGAATCCATCTCCCTGGCCGATCGTGGGCTCCATGCTTCCGGTTTCAACGTATGCTAGGCCCATTGGCTGTCCAAGTACAGCCCCCAGAACTGTAGCTAACAGAAGTGTCAACGGGACCGCGAGCAATACATATTTAATTATACGAGAGGCGGCCATGTTTTATTCTTGTGTGGTAGGGTCCCTATTTTGGTCACCGCCTCGTTGTCAATACCGGGAACGAATCGAACATTGAGATGATACGTTCCGACCCTATTTAATTGATTGCAGGCGCTGCGTCCCATTCCTTAAGAAGCGAACCGCGTCAGCAGTGAGCGAGGAGGGTGAAGTAGTTCATCGCGGTACTTCAGAGATTTCACAGCTGAATTTGAAAAATTTGTTTTTCGCACGCCTTTCGATGGTGATTGCTGCGTCCGTATGGAGATCAGACACCAACGGCGGTCGTTCGCTCAGAACCATCTCCTGATAGATAAGCTGATCTCCCTTGCTGATTCGGGCGTAAGAATCTACATCCTCAATGATCGCTGGAACCAGTCCCGTGCCGTTTTGATATAACTGTGCTGTTCGGTGGTATCCATTTTTCAAAAATAGTCTGTCACGCCACCGCATTACCCGTACAATGTGTGGCCGTGCTCTGAGAGAAAAGACCACTTGTCTCTCCAGTGGGTCCGCTGTCCTAGTCAGTTTGACATCGTCGAATTCTATATTTCCAGTCCTACTGGTGAGTTCGATGCCAGCACTTTTTTCGCCCGAAAATGTAGCATGGTAACCTTCTTCACTACGCTTTTTTGGGAGGGTTAGCTCTAACACGCTGATTGGATCGTCCTCCCACGTTGGCATGTCCGTGTACGCATCCCGGCCGACGAGGGATTGGACGGCGATCAGTTGGCTTATCGGGACCATCCCGAGTTCATGTGGGCCTTGAATTCGGTGCGCAACAAACGATTCATACACCTTAGAGGTCCGAAACGCCGGTATATATGACTGTATCGGGTCGGTGTCCGGGAATGGCTCAACAGTCGGGTTCCGAACATCGACGTCCAGTGGCTCAACCGAATCGCGAGCCGCTGCATGGATCTCGGCCGCTCGGCTTCGGTCTTCGGTGACGCGGTGGCGACGTAGCGCTGAAAAGACACGTTCGAACGGCGAAAAGGCGATCAGCAGCTGCGTCGGTTCGACCGTGGGAAGGGTCTCCGCGTCTTCGTCGTACGCGACGGGATTCGTTGGCATATGAATTATTAGCACGTCGGTCAATCTAAAGAATAGGGATCAAAATATGTGCATCTCCGCGACGACACGCCACCCGCTGATCGCATCGCGGAAGCTAGTGCGGACGAGGATCACAACACAGTGGATACGATAATGGATCGCGACACATATACACAGAAACAGATTACAGCCATCGGACGGAGAAGCCTGCTGATCGGGTTCTTATCACGAGCCGCTGCGCGGCAGCGACTCAAGCGGACGAACACCCTCCTCCGCAACCTTGGACGGCCAGTAGACCTCGATGAATCACAATTCGAGGACCACTGGAACCGATCAGTTGAGGCTGTCGAGCCGCTGGAGTATGACCTAAGCGACTATACGATCACACCGATGCCGGATCAGTCCGGGATTCGTCGGTATCTAGAGCAGCTTCAAAGGACGGATTTTTTTCAGGACCGATATCTCAGCGGGCGAGGTGACGTTCGGTTTGGGCTCGTTCCGATAAAATATCTCGTGGCGCACCAAGCCTCCGTCCGAGTCGATGAGGAGCACACGGTGCCGAGTTGGGAGGAGGATCCAGCGGATGTATTAGCGTATGCGCTTCCACGCGAACGTGAGGAGGGATTATTCCACCGACCCATTCAAACTCCGGACGACCAGTTCGTCGGGGTCGACCTGATAAGCCGGTCACCGAACATCAAAATGACTGGCGTCGAACTGACTGACGGTGCGAGTGCAATGGAAAAACAAATCACGTTCAGTATCCGTGCGCCACCGAATTTGGTCAACGTGCTTGAGGTGGCGGGGCGAATCATACTCAACAACGGGTATCACCGCATCTATCAGCTTCTCCGATCGGGGGAAACACATGTTCCGGCCGTGATCCGGTCCGTGGCGGACCTTCCGGAGAAAACGGAGTTTTCTACTGAGGTCCTAACTGCCGACAGGCCACCCGTGCTGCCGGATTTCCGGACGGATGCGTCCGTTGAACTGGAGTGGCCGCTCACCAATCGGTCAATTCGGATTGTGGCACAGGATGCCGAAATGTACCGATGAGTGGATCGTGGCTGTCCAGAAGCCACACCGGTCCCCTATGGGACGCCTAGCAGTTGTTGCACTCACTGCTCCAACTTTTGTCCGTCGATCCGTCCACAGTAATCCCACTACTGATCGAAATATCACTGTCCGCTTCTACCCTCAGATCGCCTGTCACCGTGGAATTCGACCCGTCAATATCTACCTCGTCAGTGGTGCGAATATACATTGTCCCGTCAATTGTTGTTCCACTAATTGAAATATCAACTTCCTCGCATGAGTCTATCTTGACGTCATGTAATGAACTGTCTCTTATGCCGCCATCAATCTCGTCTCCCGATTTGAGACAGGTTTCGCCTTTAATTGTTGTATTGCTGAATGTAACACTAAGATCTGAGGTGGCTCTCGTTGCTACGGCTCCGTCAACGGTGACAGTCGAGTCATCGCCCTCCGAATCCGAATCTCCAACGGTGACAGTCGCGTCATCGTCCTCCGAACAGATACGGAGGAAGTCAACATCATCTTTTATGTGGACACTTGTGTCAGTGATGCAGTGGTCGCTGTCCCCACAATCAAGCCTCCAAACGTCCCCGCATGTATCGACACCAGACGTCGATTCGATGTCGACCGGCCGGTTCATCTCGACAGAGTCACTTCCGGTCTCTGCTTGAATAGTAAACTCGACAGCGTCCGAGCCTACGTCAGTACATGCAATCTCCCCTTCGATAGTGATTGACTCGTCGGACTCCAGTTCAGGATCGTCGAATTCGAATCGCCAACCGTCGTCCTCAGTCGTATCTACACCGTCGGTGGTCAGCTCCCTCACGGCCGAGTCGTCGGTATCTACAATCAACAGGTCGATTGTCCTCCCGAATCGGTTGTGCAATGTGAACAGTTCCACGGTTTCAGTATCACTCCCGCCCGTTCCGGCACAAAAATCATCATCGTCGTCATCGATGCAGAACCAATCATCACCCTCACCACCACATGTCGGATCAAGCGATTTAAATCCTAAGAGTTCATTGTCACCGACGTTGACGTTGACCCGTCGGTCAAGTTCAACGGTGTCAAATCCCGCAGTCACGTAGGCACCGACGCCTGCCGTGCCTGCCAACATGGCTAACAGGCTACGTCGTTTCCACTGAGACTGGCCGCGTTTTTGACGTCGCTTGCGGCCCATAGTGTGAGACGGGTACCGCCGGTATTTGAATCTTCTCCCACGCGGAACGTGGCACCCTCCAGCAGTCGCACCCGCCACAGTCGGTCAACAGCCTTGGGGTCACGCCTCGTGGCATCCGCCTTGACTCTCTGTGAACCTCAGCACGGATTCTCACAGAGATCTAGCAGACAGCCCGCGATCAAAGTTGTGGATCAATGATCAAAAAGTATCTATATACATTGTTAGCTTGAATGTACTAAGGTCCGTCCGTGGGTAAACATAGACGGAGCGGCCGCCCATAGAGAGACACCCATAGCGATGACATACACTAATCAGGAACTCAGCGATTGGCTGCGAACATGTGCAACTGATGGGAACCCACCGAAAATGAAAGACGTTGACAAGGCCAACGGGCCAACCGTGGGGACCTATCTTCATCGGTTCGGGTCGTGGAGCGATGCGCTCACTGCGGCCGGGTTTGAACCGGAACTGGCTGGTCGACAATACAGCAGCGGTGAGTTGCTCGATCATCTCCACACAATCGCAGAAGACGGGGTAGCACCAACAAAAGAGGATACGCGAGTGGCTGAAGGTCCCAGTCCTAGCACCTACCAGTACCGATTCGCGAGTTGGTCAGAGGCACTCTTGTTGGCGGGATTCGGAAAAACACCTGCTCCGGAGTATACGGATCAGACGCTTATTGATCACCTTCAGCAACTCGGTTTTGAAGACATTCCACCCACAATTGAGCAGGTACAAGCGGCTGATGGGCCGGCAGTGCAAAACTATTACCAGCGCTTCGGTACGTGGAAGCGTGCACTCACGATGGCTGGATTCGCGACAGAGTGAATCGCCTCGGGGTCAAGTGGTTCGAGAATCGAAGATTCTCGTCATCACGAGAGAGCTTCGCTCTCTCGAACGACCCCGAGGCTTCCTGTTTCTACGACGCGCTTTGCAGGCACACGCTGAATGTCAGCGGTGTCCGTAGGGAGCGCAGTCTCCACAGGCGTGGATTCGGGCCATCCCAGCCCTAATTCAGAAAAGCCGCGTTGTAAGACATTCATCGCCGCATTCGCATCACGGTCACACTCAAAGCCACACGACGGACAGGAGTGTTCCCGCACCCAGATAGGCTTCGCCGTCTCCACACCACACGACGCACACTCTTTCGTCGTGCCTCTGGCTTCGACTTGAACGACGTGACAACCGTACAGGTTGGCTTTGTATTCGAGCAGGGTGATGAACTGTCGCCACGCCGCATCCTGCTTGTTCCGAGCATTGTGCGGCTGTTCCAACATCCCCTTCACGTCCAAGTCTTCCACGAATACAGCGTCGTACTCACGGACAAGCCACGTCGTTATCTTGTGCTGGTAGTCCAGAACCTTCCGCTTGATGTGACGCTTGACCTTGGCGACCTTCAGACGTTGCTTCTCGTAGTTACTCGACCCCTTCTCCTTGCGAGACAGTTTGCGTTGCTCACGCCGAAGTCGTTCGTACTCGTCTTCGAGTCCGAGCCAGTCCACGGTCTTTCCATCGCTCGTGTGGATGTAGTTGAGGATGCCGAGGTCAATCCCAACGCTGTTGCTCGCGTCCAGCGAGCCTACGTCGGGTTTTTCGGGCAGGTCATCCTCATCAGTTTCGAGGCCGAAAGAGACGAACCATTCGCCGGTCGTCTCCTTCTTGAATGTGGCCTCTTTGATGGTGGCGTGGTCGGGGATTGGGCGGTGGTAACGGATTTTCACCCAGCCGATTTTGCTGAAGCGGACGTAAGCGAACCTGTCGCGGCCTCTCTTTTCATCGAGGTCGAAACCAGACTGGTTGTACGTCACACTCCGGTACTCGTTCGGGCCTTGCCGTTTGAGCCGACCGACGTTGTATCCTTTCTCTTTCTTTTTGCGAAGGTTCGAGAGGTTTCGATGGAAGCGTGCGACGGTGGCTTGCGCGGCCTTCGAGTGTAGTTCATCGAACACTGGCCACTTTCGCTTCCACTCGGGGAGTTTGTTGTTCTGGCCGTACTCACTCGGCTTATCGTCCTCTGGGGCTTGTTCATAGTGCCATCGGACGTGGTTGTAGAGTTGGCGATGAACATCCAGATGGTGTTCCAGTCGCTCCGCTACCTCTTGTGTCGGGTAGGCGTGGTAGCGGTGACTGTATTCCATCGCTGTCTCTTGATTATGTACATGTTGAGTTAATGGTTTGTATCACGAGTTGTCGGCTTCATCCCCGAGGTCAAGCCTCAGGGTATTCGCCTTGCCCGCTGATAAAACCCCTGCAGAGGATTGCTGATGCAGATCAATCGATCGCTGGCACCGGAATAGTTAACTAATTCGACACTAACGTGACTCATATGGACGACTGGACAGCATTTCAACGTGACCTGCTGTACGTTATTGCAGGTCTGGACAAACCAAGCGGACTCGAGATCAAGAAGGAACTCGACAGTTACTATCCAACCGAGATAAACCACGGTAGGCTGTATCCAAATTTAGATGACCTCGCCGAAAAAGGATTTATTTATAAAGGAAAACACGACAAACGGACAAACTACTATCGTCTCACTGATCAGGGAAAGGCCATGATCACCGCCCGTGAAGCGTGGGAAGCACAGTACTTGACTGATCCTTCCCTCCTTCGTTCCCATTGATTCGGAGGGTAGTAGCCCACGACCTGAGTCGTTGGTAACCGACTTGTGACTCCGGATTCTTTGTCCGAGCGGAACAGTTAACTCCTGGTTGGTATGTACTACCAGTATACTATGAGCGACGAACAGACACAAAGCGAAGAAGGGTACCGCCCCGGTGAGGAACCGCTTTCGGATATGGATGTCGCGCGAGCGATGGACATCGCTGATAACTGTCTGGATGAAGCGGAGCAGGTGATATGGACGACAGCCGGGCGAGCACAGTCACAAGAAGCGACCGACCGCCTAGAACAGTTGGTGCATGATATGTGGGAATTTCAAAATCGGCTCACGGATATTCGAGATGATCTCCGGCAGGTCGAAAGCGACGGTGGCGTTGATTCAGCTAATGGATTCGAGTGGGGACGTTGAGAGGTAAAGGGCGAGATTCTCGCCTTGAAAAGATAGGGTATTTTACGTAAGTACCGGTCACATAGTGGTGTATCGTGGGACGCCAAGCTGTAGTTGAGCGGGTGGTGACTGTGCTTCTCGTGGTAGTGATAGCGTCGATGGTGTTGGGGCAGTTACTTGGCCAGCCGATGTTGTTCGCGTATGTCCAACCGGACTCGACGAGCATGGAACCGACTATTGAAGCGGGTGACGGGTTCGTTGCTCTCCCCGCGTTTGCAACCGGTGATCCACGCCCGGGCGACATCATTGTGTTCCAAGCGGAAGTAATAGAAGGCGGCGGTATTACGACCCACCGAGTGGTTGAGGAGACAGCTGACGGGTACATCACGCGTGGTGACAACAATCCGTTCACCGATCAAGACGGCGGTGAGCCACCAGTGACCGACGACCAGATCGTCGCCCAAGCGCTTCAAATCGGTGGCTACGCACCGACGATCCCAGAACTCGGCACTGGCATCCAATCGCTTCAAGGGGTGATTCTTGGCGTTACCGCACCGGTTATTGGTGCCGCCGGGTTTGGGATTGATACCACTGGAGAGTTACTCGGTGTCGGCCTCTTCGGCTTGGGGCTGATACTGTTCGCGGTGTCGTTACTCCGTAGTCGCAGCGGAGTTCCTTCCCGCGACGTAAGCCGATCGACGGCGGTGACAGACCGGATCGACACCCGCCTCGTAGCTATCGCACTGTTGCTCATTGTTCTTGTACCGGCGAACGCAGCGATGGTGGTAGCGTCGGGTGAAACCGACCTTACCATCGCGGGCGATGAAATAGCCGAGAGCGGCGATGTCGACCCTGGCGAGCCGATCGAGTCGGAGTTCGAGATTCGCAACGACGGCGTCTTGACGATGGTGTTCATTCTCGAACCCGGCCCTGAGGATGTCACAATGAGCGATGACGGCGTCGCGATTCCACCCGGCGAAACAACGACGGTGACGGCATCGGTTCCGGCACCAGAACCTGATGTCGACCGCACGGTTCCCGTGACCGAACAACGGTATTTTTTGTTGTTGCCCGAATCGATGGTATTCACTCTCCATGAGTACAGTCCACTCGCTGTGTTTGGCGTATTGAATCTCTTTTTATCAGTAAGCGTGCTCGGGTTCGTTGGCGGCATCTTCGGGTTTAGTGAGGTACGGGTCCGTAACACCGACCGTGAGGTTCCGTTGTCGATCGTGCTCAAACGCAAGTTACGCCGGTGACCTCACCGAAGTCACAAGATCAAAACCCTGCTCTTCAGGGCCGAAAATGTCAAGCCCAGTGAGGCGCTTCACTCCCGTTCAGTGTCGGTATCATCGGTATCTGTCTCGATGGGTGGAGGGCTTTCATCGGAGACGTCTGCCGGCACGAACGGGTCGTGGTCGTCACTTGCATCCCGCACGGGCGTGCGCGTGTCGTCATCATCGACAGTCGGATCATCTGCTGGCTTCCGAGTGTCATCGTTCTCATCGCCTCCAACTGGGTCATTGACAGCGACGGTCACCCCATCGGTCGCCGGTAGGATACGACCCTCAAGTGCTGCCGGTGGGTCGAATACATACTCGATATCATCAACCCAAACGGCATATCGGACGGGGTCAAGTTGCTCAATTACCCGACGGTTGCTGTCGATTGCCACGTTGACGAGATCCGCTAAACTCTCAAGATAGATACGTTGTTGAGGCTCACTCTCAGGGGGGTGCCCACGCGAGATCCACTCTGTGTAATCGGATCGAGCACGGGCAAATGACAGCCGCTGTCGCTCGGCTGTACTCACCGCGAACACGCCATGTCGACGCGCAAGTCCAATGCCACCCGCAGCAAGCAGCCCGACGGCAATGAGCAACGGCCCAGCATATAGTTCCTCAGGTGACTGCTCAACCGGGACGGTTGTCGTCGTCGTCACAGTCTGGGTTCGCGGCTCAGACACGTCCTGGTCAACGCTGTAGGTGCCGCCTGTCACGTTGGCGCTCCCACTGGCACCCGTGCTGTTTGATTCACCGGGACCTTCGACGTTAACACTGAGGTCTATGTCCAGTTCGTCGGTCCACTCTTCAGTCATTGACTCACCTGCAGCCTCCGTTTCAAGCATGGTGTCTGCAACCACCTGGATCTCCGTCGATCCGGGGGAGGCACCGAGTTCATCACTAATGTCTTCTACTTGAAGCGTGAGGTCGGCAACATCGATATCAAACGAGACGGCGGTCTCATCACCGGCTTCGAGGTCGGTGATTTCTGTGCTCGCGAGGTGATCGGTCTCACGCCAGTGAACCACTTCTTCATCACCTTGCTGTTCAGTCGCTTCGATCACCAACTGTAACTCAACAGTCCCGTTTGCGGACTCGACATCACCCCCATGTGTGAGAATATACCGTCCCTCAAGTTCCGGAGCGAGCCGGCCAAAATACACCGGGCGATCGCGGAGCTCCTCGCCGTGATCAAATACGGTCGTCGGTTCTTGGATGGTGACACCGTGAGCGAACTCCGCATCCGCTGTCCACTCCGCGTCCGTTATCGTCTCAGTCTGTGTCGCCGGTGCCGTCATTGCCGTGTACGTGAGATACCCACCACCAGCCGCTACGAGCAGACAGACGGCAATGAGTACCGTCGCGTACGCAGCCACAGTCGAGCGTGTCCCTGCAGACAGCCGACCGCGCAACCGGGCACTGATACTGGGCGATGCTGTAATGTCGGTGGGAGTCGCTTGTGCATCAGATGGGCGTTGATCGGCGGTTTCGCTATCATCAACCACTTCATCCGACGAGTCACCCCCAAGTAAGTCTCGAATCCGAGATTGACCGGGCGAATCCGCCACATCACCGGCATCCCGCTTGGTTTCTGATGACTCGGTTACGTCGCGATCTCCGTCTGTCATAGCTGAGACGGTCCCATGTGCTGTTGCCGACACCACGCGCATACTCCGAACATATCCGGATGATGCCGTCGTGATGAATTGATGCTTTCGGTCCCGCGAACCATATTTTTTCAAGTCGAGAGTCCCGTCGTCCACCACAGTTGCCGAGCCAGGCCGTGAACGGCGGATCGTCTCTGTCTTTAACAGCGAGAGAATCCCGGCGTTCACGCCGGGCGGGGATGTCACCGCGCATTATATACTATCAGTATCTACCAAGTATCAAATTACAGACCTAACACTGTAATTTGTACCCGGTATCGATTCCTTGCGCCCGTGTTGTAACTATCTGATATTCTATATATTGATGGCAAATATCCACAGCCAATTGTAAACCAGCACAGAGAATATCTCTACAAGATATACCATCAGTATCTACTAAGTAGCAAATTACAGACCTAACACTGTAATTCACTCCCGAAATTAAGTATTTGTTGTGCATGAAATCGTAATATCTTTCTGACATACGCGTGGATAGCGCAGATTGAAGCCACGGTGCAGCCTTGGCGTCAACAACCCCGACCTCCAGGGTCGGGGCTTGTCCCCGCACCGAACGGGGCTTGTCAGTGGACTCCCGTTCTAACCGCGTAACGCGGTTGGCGTGTAGCCGCCGGTCACGTTCAACGTCCCTGACTTCAGGGCTGATTGACACGCAGCCCATCCACCGCGAGACTTCTGCCCGCGATGGATATACCCGCAATACCGGTTCGCAATGTTCTTCGCCGCGTTGTAATCCG
>PUNZ01000089.1 GCA_003551945.1 Halovenus sp.
ACGATGATGGGAACAAACCGTTCAGCGCAGACCGAATCCTTGCGGCATTGCGGTCTGCACCTGATGCCCCCATCCACGGGTCCGGTTCGGACCAATCGGATGAGACGGTTAAGCTAGCGCTTCCCTCGACTTTCGGTGAGTCTTCATCCCACCAGAATGGCGACTCGCCGGCGGGCTCTGATGCAGAGATTCTTGATGCTGATGCGTTGGGGGATGAAGAACCGCTTGCTGTTCGGGAACTCAAAGCAGCTATCGGTGGATTGGAGACAAAAACGCGAAAAATGCTGTCGTTCTACCGGGAGTATGGACCCAGTACGCCGCTCAATGCCCACTTCGCCGCTGGAGGGGATGGTGACCGGACGCTTGCGTACGCACACAACCGAGAGCTTCGAACAGCAGGGCTTATCGACCATGTTGGCCGTGGTTACTACGATTATTCTGTGCCTGACCTCCTGGAGGAAGAATTGGGTGAGCGGGTCTCCGAGACAGATATTTCGGCGTTTATCGACACTATCGAAGAGCAGTTCCTCGATGCTTGAACCGGGCGTTTGAGCGTTTCCTGGTACGAGGGATAGTAGGCCGTTTCTAGTCCCGGTATCTTTGGTAAGAACTTTAGTTGCACTGGTCGCACACACAGATAGTTATGCGACCAATCGATGACACCCCACTGGCACGGGATGGAAAAGTTCTCATCCTGGCATATGACCATGGTCTGGAGCACGGCCCGGTTGATTTCACGGACGTCCCAGAAAGTGCGAACCCCGAGCACGTCTTTGATGTTGCGACGCACCCTGCGGTGACCTCCCTTGCCGTCCAGAAAGGCATCGCAGAAGCCTACTACCCATCCTATGAAGATGATGTCAATTTGCTTGCAAAGCTTAACGGCACTTCTAACCTCTGGATGGGTGAGTACGATTCTGCTGTCAACTGGTCCGTTGAGTACGCAAAGGAAGTTGGTGCCGAGGCAATCGGATACACACTGTACGGTGGCTCAAATCACGAAATCGAGATGGCAGAGGAGTTCCGCGATGTCCAAGAAGCCGCCCGTGAACACGATATGCCAGTCGTCATGTGGGCTTACCCACGTGGACAGGGTGTGAAAAACGACACCAAATCAGATGTTATTGCATACGCAGCGCGACAGGCGCTCGAACTCGGTGCAGACGTGGCAAAGGTCAAATATCCGGGGAGCCAGGATGCGATGGAACACGTCGTTGAGATGGCTGCGCGGACGAAAGTCATCATGTCCGGTGGCTCAAAACAGAGCGACCGTGAGTTCCTGACCACCGTGAAAGACGCAATGGATGCAGGCGCTGCTGGGCTTGCTGTCGGCCGTAACGTCTTCCAGCGTGAGAATCCGACACAGATACTTGACGGACTTGAACAGGTTATCTTCGAGGAAGCGACCGTCGATGAGGCTCTTGAAGCTGCTGATGCGTAACTGACACGAACAGTCCAATGAGCGAATCTATTGAGATACTTTTTGAAACGGTTGCCCGCACTGCAAGCGACGTCCGGGATGCGTTGAGCGAGCGGCGAGCCTACAGCGAGGAAGAAAACCCAAGCGGCGAGCAACAACTGGCCGCAGATATCTACGCTGATAAGTTGTTTGAGGACAGGTTGCTCAATGTTGGCCCTGTCGCCAGCTACGCCAGCGAGGAGCGGGAAGGAGTCATTTCTGCTGACGCTGTGGAGACAGCAACGGAGAACGAACAGTACCACATCACCTGTGATCCACTGGATGGCTCCTCGAATCTCAAATCAAACAACGGGATGGGAACAATCATTGGTATCTACACGGAGCGACCGCCCGCACCCGGAGAAGCCCTCGTTGCTGCTGGATACGTCCTTTATGGACCAATTACGACGATGGTCACCGCTGTGGATGACACTGTGACCGAATATCTTATCGAGGATGGTGAGCGACACGTCCTCAATTCGGATATCGAACTACCAGCGGACCCAACGACGTATGGCTTCGGTGGTCGAGTTCCTGATTGGACGGATTCGTTTAGCGCGTATGTCGATGCAATTGAAGCTGACCGATTGAAATTGCGATACGGTGGTGCGATGGTTGCTGATGTGAATCAGGTACTGACCTACGGAGGAATCTTTGGGTATCCGATGCTCTCTGAGACTCCAAACGGTAAACTCCGTCTCCAGTTTGAAGGACAGCCGATGGGCTATCTTATCGAGGCCGCGGGTGGTGCATCGAGCGATGGAAGCGACTCACTGCTTTCGAAAACGCCGCAAGAACTGCACGAACGCTCACCGGTATTCGTCGGTAATCAGTCGCTTATCGGGCAGTTGGAACAGTCACTCTAATCGGTTTGGGGCTCATTTCGCTTATTCGCCCCAAACGTCAGAAAGTGGGTGATTTTCAGGACTGGATTGACGTTCTGCGCGGCGTGAGCGGTACTGTGTATTTGTCGTTTTCGTGGCTCCGCTGACGCCACTTGTCGCCTCGGCAGGTGAAAAGGCGGGCAGTGTCGGTTCTTCCATCCGGTCGACTTGCGCTTTGAACCAATCTGGCATATCGGTACGAGCGCGCTCAAAGAGGTCAAGTAAGGAACTATCGCCCAAATATGTCGCGCCGTAATCGTCAGGTGCACGAACCACCCGGCCACAGGCCTGGATAACTGTTCGAAGCGCGGTGCGATAGTACCAGCCCCACTGGCCGTCTTCGAGTCGTCTGGCAACACGTGAATCACGAGTGTTTGGATACGGTGCCTTACAGAGCAGCTGCCAGCGACAGAGCGGTCCTTCGAGGTCGAGTGCTTCTTCCATTTTCACCGACAGAAAGAGTTCGGGGTCATCAGACCGCTTCCACGTCCCGAGTTGTGCGTCCCGGTCATCTTTGCTGTGACTCCGAATCCGTGCGTCGACCCCAAACTCGGAAAGTAGGGTTTCGAGTTCCGCCTGAATCGCATAGGAGTGACAGTGGACGAGCCCTTTCTCGTCAGGATGGTGCTGCATCAATCTGACGAGCGTTCGAGCCATCGCGGGGAGGGTTTCATCCCGGTGTTCGTACGTCATCTTCCCCTGTGTTACATCATAGAGTGGCCGCTGTTCGACAGGGAAGGTGTGTGGGACCTCAACGAGTGCGACGCGGCTTGGGTCAAGCCCGACGTTTGCACAGAAGGCATCTTTGTTGAGAATTGTTGCGGAGAGAAGCGCAAACTTCCGGCCACGGTCCCAGACGGTGTGTTTGAGATATCGGGCAGGGTCCATCGGCTTGATGATTACTGACCCCCCCTCCCCGTCGGGTTGGTCAACAACCCAGGTCGTTGGGCTTTCTGGGTCGCGGTAGTCCTCGATAAACCACTGGAGTTCTGAGCGTAGCTCGGTGAATTTGTCCCGTCGTTCGACCTCTTCGGCGGTGAGTTCTGGACTCCCTCGGATGATATCGAGCCCACGCGTACAGATGGTCACTAGGTATTCGGCATATGAGAGAGCATCCTCAAGGTCGGAAATCTCGTCAGGCTTGACATCAGTCCACGGTGGGACTGTTTGTGGACTGAGCTCGATTGTTGCGTACATCTCTGCCCAGTCACCCAGCCCGTGTGCTTCGTCAATGACGACGACATCACGCATTCCAAACACATCTGAGCCAGCGGTTTGCATGAAATAGGCAAGTGTCATCGCGGCAATTGATCGGTTGGCTGCGATTGCTCGGTCAGAGAAATACGGACAGCGATGTTTGACCTGACAATCAAAATCTGTTTCACGGACGCAGGGTGCTTGATTCACGGGAGTGTCGGTCTCGCCGGGAAGGATGCAGTTGTAGTTGTTTTTTCCACGGATGATATTCAGGTCCGACAGCAACGCGTCGCCTTCGACGTCATCCAGTTGCGAGACTTGCGGTGTTGTATAATAGGCTCCAATTGGGTCTTCTGGTGCTGCTGTCCCCGGTGTTGCAGCACAGCCAGCCACGGCTCTGGCAAGCAACGATTTTCCGCTCCCGGTTGGCGCGCGGACGAGTACGACATCGTTTCCAGCCGCAAAGGCTGCTTGAATGTCTGTAAGTGCTTGCTCTTGGGCACCGCGGTAGCTCGGGGCGGGAAACTCCTCGAAGAGACGCGACGGGTCCACATGCCATCTGTGTCCCTTCCGGTCTTAAATTGATGGATTGGCCCTTTCAGGGAGTTGTCTTGGAGGCGCACTAGATATGTTACAACAAAAACACCTGTTCACCGTTTACACGTGTTCACTAGTAGCCAACGAAACAACTATAATAATCGCGCTAAGAGTTTCTTTTGCACCCTGACGGTGCAACGACAACTGGACTGTCGGGATAGCTACCACCTGTTCCCCCACCCCTCAATACCAAGGTGACTCATGCTACATCCCGGGTGTCCCGATGCAAGCAACGCCGCAGTGAGATATCTCACCCATATTTTCCTGTTCCCCCTCGTTGCTTGCCTTCGTTTTTACTGTCGATAGCGATAGATAGGCTCAACTCCTTGCATAGTTGCGTGCCAACGCGTCTCAATTCCACAACGAAACGCGGGCTTTTTAAGTACGCATTGAGGAGTAATCGCTACAGTCTAGTGGCGTGACGTGGAAGCGTCACGGCATGACAGTCAGCATACTCGTGCCGTCGTCGCTCGTCCGAGAGGCCGAGGACAAACGCGAGGCAACTCGCAAACTCGGAACGGTGGCCCGCGCGGCCATCATCTTCAGGGTAGACCGAATCACGGTCTTTCCTGACCCCGGGTTTGAAGGTAACTACGACGATGGGTTCGTCGAAACCGTACTTCGGTACGCCGCGACACCGCCGTACCTCCGAAAGGAGGTGTGGGGTACGCGGGACGAACTAGCGTATGCGGGCGTCTTGCCGCCGCTCCGCGTCACAACACGGACCGGCTCCGGATCGGAGGGTTCGGGGTCGTTAAGACAGGGAATCGTGACCGATGTCGGTGCTGATGGGCGCGTCTGGGTCAATTGCGGACTGCAACACCCACTCTCTCTCCCCGTCCCGAACGGGATGGAACTCACGGAGGGAGACCGCGTTTCCGTCAGGGTCTCTTCGCGAGAGCCGGTTCGGGCGAAACTAACTGATGAGCCACTTCCTGGCTACGCAGTGGACGCCGCGAACCTCGATTCGGCAGTTACACGCGACGACGCTGGGTTCACCATCGCGACTTCGCGGTTTGGTGAGCCAGTGACCGCGTCGACACTCTCCACGCTCGTCCCCAGCACACACGCTGGCAGCGAGGGTTCCGGTGTCGACTGTACCGTCGCCTTTGGCGCGCCTGAGCGCGGTCTGCCGGAGATATTGGGCATTTCGCCCGAGTCGATACGCGAAGCGGACTCCACCGAGACTGGCGGGTTCGACCGCTGGCTGAATACGGTTCCAAACCAGGGCAGTGAGGTTGTGAGAACTGAGGAAGCAGTTCTTGCGACGCTTGCTGTGCTGAACCTCATGGAGTGAAACGCACATGCCACAATCAAACAGACCACGAAAAGGCTCACTGGGCTTTGGCCCGCGAAGCCGTGCGGCCAGCGAAACGCCGCGGTTTTCGAGTTGGCCGGACGACGAAGGCCAGCCGGGACTGCAGGGTTTTGCCGGATATAAAGCCGGCATGACACACGTCGTGATGATTAACGACGAACCTGATTCCGCCCGTGAAGGGATGGAAGAGACGGTACCGGTGACCGTCATCGAGACGCCACCGATGCGTGTCGCCGCCCTACGAGCCTACGAAGAAACGCCATATGGTAAGCGCCCGCTGACGGAAGTCTGGGCAGACGAGTTCCACCCGGAACTCGAACGCGCACTTGACCTGCCAGACGAGCCAGATGCGGACGCAGCAGAACAGCTACAGGACGCCCTCGATACGGGCAGAATCTCGGAAGTTCGTGCAATTACGCATACCGTTCCGAGCGAGCTCGACGGCGTCCCCAAGAAACGACCTGACGTGATGGAAAACCGCATCGGCGGTGGCTCAGTCGCGGACCGCGTCGAGTTCGGCCTTGACCTCCTCGAAGATGGAGAGTACGCCGCAACCGACGTCTTCCGTGCTGGCGAGTACGCCGATATTGCGGGCGTCACCAAAGGAAAGGGAACGCAGGGCCCCGTCAAACGATGGGGTGTCCAGAAGCGGAAAGGAAAACACGCACGCCAAGGATGGCGCCGACGTATCGGCAACCTTGGTCCGTGGAATCCTTCCCGCGTGCGCTCGACTGTTCCACAACTGGGACAGATGGGTTACCACCAGCGAACTGAGCTCAACAAACGTCTCATCGACCTTGATGAGGAACTCACCGTCGATGGCGGTTTCGTCGACTACGGTGAGGTCGAGGGTGATTACACCCTCGTCAAAGGCTCCGTTCCTGGCCCAAACAAGAGCCTGGTTCGCCTGCGCCCTGCCGTGCGACCGAACGACCAGCCGCGCCTCGACCCAGAGGTGCGATACGTCTCGACGGTCTCAAATCAAGGATAAACCATGCAGGTACCAGTATACACACTTGACGGCGACGAAGACGGGGAAGCTGAGCTTCCAGCCGTTTTCGACAGCGAGTATCGCCCAGACCTTATCCGACGGGCCGTCCTCGCGGCACAAGCAAACAGAAAACAGGACTACGGTGCAGACGAGTACGCTGGACTGCGAACCCCTGCCGAATCATTCGGTAGCGGTCGCGGTCTGGCACACGTCCCCCGTGAAGGTGGTCGTGCACGACGCGTCCCACAAGCAGTTGGTGGACGCAAAGCACACCCACCAAAAACGGAAAAGGACCAGTCGCTCGATATCAACGATAAAGAGCGCAAAAAAGCCGTTCGCTCGGCAATTGCCGCGACGGCGGACGTTGAACTCGTCCGAGAACGCGGACACCAGTTCGACGAGGATATTGAACTCCCGCTCGTCGTGAGTGACGAGTTCGAAGACCTCGAAAAGACCAAAGAGGCTGCAGAAGCGCTCGAAGCGCTGGGCCTTGCAGCCGACATCGAGCGAGCGGACAACCGCTCTGTTCGTGCTGGCCGCGGGACGACCCGAGGTCGGAAATACCGGAGCCCAAAATCTATCCTCTTCGTGACCAGCGAGGAGCCTTCACGTGCAGCCCGCAACCTTG
>PUNZ01000093.1 GCA_003551945.1 Halovenus sp.
CGGACGATAGTCGATGGAAAGCGTACGCCATGGCGTATCAGTTTTCGCCAGGCAGCCGGTGGGGTCAAGCGGCGAATTTCTCACAAATTAAACGGTGATGGCTCAAAGTAACCAATGAAAGCGGGGTGCTGGCTCGGTTACTTCTGTTGTTGATTTTTCGTGGCGATATCCAGCGAGATGAAAAAGCCATAGTAGGCAGGAATGCCCGCCGCTAAACACAGATAGAAAGCCCACGTCGGGGCGTCCGGGAAGGCAACTTCGAAAAGCACTGAGACGATGCCAACCCAGAGCGCTGCGAATATCAAGTCGTTAAGGATACCAGCACGGTTTTCGGTAACGTATTCTTTGAGTTTCTGTCCTACGCTCATGTTACTGAATAAATGACTGCGGGGGTAAAGAACCCTGTTCCGTTAGTCGTCTTCCTGTCGGAAGTCAACAACCAGCACCGGAATGTGTGTCGAACGAAGGGTTCGCTCTGTGACGCTTCCAAGTAACACTCTTCGTACACCGGAGCGACCTGAGCTCCCCATCACGATGAGGTCCACATCGTTCTTTTTTGCATACTGGTCAATACACTTGTGCGGGCGTCCAGCGGCCACATCTTCGATGACCTCGATGCTGTATTCTGCAGCAGCTTCACTCACGGCACCAGTAGCTTTCGCGGCACGTTCTTGGAGTTCCTCCATTTCTCCGAATTTCCCGGCTTTAATTCGCTCGACCTGTTCAGTCCCAAGTCCGATATCGACAGCGTCGGTATCGATGACATACAGGGCGTGTACCGCTGCATCGTATTTTCTCGCAAGGTCAATTGCGTGCTCGACAGCTTTTTGTGCGACTTTACTTCCATCCGTCGGAACGAGTATTGTATCGTACATGTATCTTAGTCATCCGCAGGCTGGCCACCGTCGGTGGCAGCAGCGTCCTCAGCGGTTTGTTGTCTGGTCATCGGTTCTGGGCTGTGACATTGGCGGACCAGCCGCTTGATATCTTCGGGTGGCTCCTCGGTTACCCGCGAGACGACAATGATAACGAAGAACACCACTGGCACGCCGATGAGTGCCGAAGATGTCCCCGGAAGTATCGCCGCAAGCTCTGGGGAGAGCGCATTCTCCCCGCCGAAATCGACGTACATCGGACCGACATCGTTGATAATAGCGGTAAAGGAAATCGCAATACCAGTCAGCATTCCCGCGATTGCACCTTCCGAGGTGGCGTTTTCCCACCAGAGCCCGAGGAAAAACACTGGGAAGAACACACAGGCAGCGATTGCGAATGACATTGCGACGAGTTCACCAATGAGTGCTGGTGGGTTGAGTGCAATCAGCATCACCAGCAATCCAATCCCGACAATCGTTGCTCGCCCAACGAGAATTTGTTGTCGCTGGGTCGCATCTGGATTATAGAGGTTGGTGTAAATATCGTGAGCAGCAGCCGATGAGGCGGAGATAAACAATCCTGCGGTTGTTGCCAACGCAGCAGCAACTGCACCTGCTGCGACAAGTCCAACGAGCCATTCTGGAAGGTCGGCTAATTGGGTTGCCAAGACAACTAACGCGTCTGCATCAGCCCCCGGCATATCCATGAACGATGTCTCAACACCCTCAGTGACCGCAGTGTCTCCCGTGACTGGGTCTTCGTACAGAAGGCCACCGAAGACAGCGTAAGCAGCGGTTCCCCAGTAGAGGATACAGATGAACAGCAGTCCCCAAACCGTCGACCAGCGGGCCGTCCGCTCGTTATCGACGGTGTAGAACCGGACAAGCACGTGCGGAAGTCCACAAGTACCCAAGATCAGACTCACTGCAAGTGCAACCCAGCCGTAAAGACTGGCTTGTGCGAACGGTTCAACGAACTGTCGCTCGGCTTCAGTCGCGATTTCTGACAGCGCGGCCGTTTCGGCACCGAACTCAAGGTATGGGAAGACGGTCGAATAGCCCTGTGTCCAGCCCACAGCGTAGAGACCAGCGGTAAATGCGATGATAAGGATGATATATTGGATTGCCATGTTCTTGGTCGTTCCAAGCATGCCTGAGAGGGCGACATATCCAATGGTCACCAACATGAAGATAACGACACCAACCTCGTACTGGACACCAAGGATGTACTCCGCCATGAGCCCCATCCCACTGCCCTGTCCGATTGCGTATGCGAACGCAATAACGAGCGTCGTAAACGCTGCAATTGCACGTGCCTTCTGAGAGTAAAACCGGTCACCAACGAAGTCAGGTGCCGTATATTTGCCGAATCTCCGGAACTGGGCAGCCATGAATATGAGCAGGATGAAATACCCGGTCGTCCAGCCAACCACGTACGCAAGTCCGAAGTATCCGAGCGTTCCGATGAGCGCTGCAACACCAAGATACGATGCAGCACTCATCCAGTTTGCGCCGATAGCCATCCCGTTTTCCACGGGACCGATAGTTCGACCAGCGACCCACAATTCATCAACAGCGGCCACACGGAAGAACCACCCGACGCCAAGGAAGATAGCGATCATCAGCACAACGGTCATCGCTGGAATGATCTTGAATCCTTCTTCCAGAGCGTTCGTGTAGTCGGTTTCGAGAAGCACGGAGGCGTGCATTAACAGCTCAGCAGAAATCATGGTTTCTCACCTTGCTGTGATGGGCGTGCTTCATCGAGTTCGTTATCCGCTTCTTCCAAGACAACCTCTCCTCCATCAGCCGAAACGGCTGTTTCTGACGTCTCGTCGGCTTCTTCACCGTGGGTGATTCCGTATTTGCTGTCGAGACGGTCGCGGTACCACGCATAGACTGCTGCAAGCATCAGTGCAATGAGTGGGGAAATGAGGGCCGTGAGGAAGAAATTCAAAGGATAGCCACCAAGAACGGTGGTTTCGGTCATGAACCCTTCGGCGAAATAACTCGCAAAGACCGGGCCAAAGACTCCGATTATCCACGCTGCGAACAACAGTAAAATCATTCGCACGTTGTCTTTCATAAACGGCGTACTCGGCTTGAAGATGTTCACCTCGTGTTCGAGATAGTTTGTGTTCTCATGGGCGGCCTGGGCGTCGGTCCCGCCGTCCGTGAAAACGGGCTGTTCGTCGGTCGTACTGTCGTCTGATTGAGTCATGTTAGTATCGTATTTGTGATATATTGGGATGTACCGTTCCCTGGCTATATTGTATCAGTCACCTTGGACTTTTGATTCGATGTCATGGACAACATCGGGGTTTCGGAGCGTACTCGTATTGCCGAGTTCGTCCCCGTTTGCGATGTCTTCCAACAGGCGTCTCATGATTTTCCCTGAGCGCGTTTTTGGCAACTCAGGCGTGAAAATGACGGCTTCGGGTCGTGCAAACGGACCGATATCTTCCTCAACTGCGGCCACAATTTCAGCCCGAAACTCTTCGGTTTCGTCTTGGCCGTCTTCGGTGATGACGTAGCCGTAGATAGCTTCGCCTTTCATCTCGTGGTTTCCACCAACAACGGCCGCTTCGGCAACGCCTTCAACACCGACAATAGCGGATTCAACTTCCATCGTCCCGATTCGGTGTCCGGAAACGTTGATAACATCATCCACACGGCCTAAGACCGTAATGTAGCCGTCGTCATCCACTTTTGCACCGTCTTCTGGGAAGTAGACCCACTGGTCACGTTCCGGAATCGAGTACTCATCCCAGTATTCGTTCAAGAAGCGCTCATCATTTTTATACAGCGTCCGCAACATCCCGGGCCACGGCTTGTTGACAACGAGATGTCCTGCCCGTCCTGCTCCGACGGGGTCGCCGCTTGGATCGACAATATCGGCACTAATGCCAGGAAGCGGTGGTCCAGCTGAGCCAGGTTTCATCTTCTTGATTCCCGGAAGCGTCGTTATCATCATGCCACCAGTTTCGGTTTGCCACCATGTGTCAACGATTGGGCACTCCTCGTTGCCGATATGCTTGTAATACCATTTCCACGCTCGGGGATTGATTGGTTCACCGACCGTCCCGAGCAAACGAAGGCTTGAAAGGTCGTGTGCCTCTGGATATTCCGTTCCCCACTTCATGAACGCACGAATTGCTGTCGGTGCCGTGTATAGCTGATTCACGCCGTACTCCTCGACAATCTCCCAGAAGCGGCCTTTATCCGGATAGTCTGGCGTCCCTTCGTACATGACAGAGGTCGTCCCAAGCGCCAGTGGTCCGTACACAATGTAGGAATGTCCAGTAATCCAGCCGATATCGGCTGCACACCAGTAGGTGTCATCCGGCTTGACGTCGAGTACTGCATGGCTCGTCCATGCGGCATACGAGAGGTAGCCACCAGTGGTGTGTTTGACACCTTTTGGTTTCCCGGTTGTTCCGGAAGTGTACATCATAAAGAGCATATCTTCGGCATCGCGGACAACTGGGTCAACGACAGCACCGCTGTTTGCCTCGACCTGCTCTGAAAAAACGTACTCATCGTCCGAGATGGCAGTTGGCGCATCGTCACCAAGACGGTCTGCGACAATGGTCGTCACCTCGCTTTCAACGTTTGAAACGCCATTTCGTGCTTTGCTCAGGTGGTCAAGCGCGTCGCCGCGCCGGTAATAGCCGTCACAGGTCACAAGCACGTCTGAATTTGCAGCGTTCATTCGTTCCGCAAGTGCATCAGCCGAGAACCCACCGAACACGACAGAGTGTGGCGCTCCGATGCGGGCACACGCGAGCATCGCAATCGGCAGTTCCGGAATCATCGGGAGATACATCGTCACGATGTCGTCTTCCCCAACGCCAAGTTCACGAAGCGCTGCAGCGAATTCGTTTACTTCCCGGTGTAGCTCTTCGTATGTGTACGTGCGCGTCTCACCGAGTTCGCCAATCCATTCGATAGCAGCCTCATCGGCGCGCTCATCAAGGTGTCTGTCAACACAGTTTGCGGAGGCATTGAGTTTTCCATCAACAAACCACTGATAGAACGGCTCGTTGCTGTCATCGAGCACTTGATTCCATTCTTGTTCCCACTCAAGGAGGTTGGCTGCACGCTCCCACTCGTCCGGCCAGTTCTCCTCGAACTCCTCATAGACCGACTCGTCTGAGACGTTTGCCTGTTCGACAAACGATGCTGGGGGCGTAAATTCCGCTTGCTCCTCCAGTCGCGATTCGAGTTGGACATCCGGTTCGTCATCCTCTGTCATACGGTCTTCTCTCTTGGGAGTTGTATATTAATACCCCCGTCTAACTATACCAAAGTGCGATATTATCGGCATTATAATTAGGAAATAAAAAGAAAACTGGCCGAAATAATCCGAAAATTGACTGAATTTCCGCCCCAGCTTCGAGATGAGTCGACCTACACATTACCGAACCGCTGGTTGAAGGGTGTCCTGACTGGACACGAAACCCTCTGGCCCTCAATACGCTAATTACTTAACACGAGGATTCACTCCTCAAAAAGGTCTTCAAGGAGCTTCTGTTGTGCCTTTCGCAGGTGATTATGTAACGTTGGTGCAGAGACGCCCATTGACTCGGCCAAGTCTTCTGCGGTGCTACCACGTGGCCACTCGAAATAGCCCGCATGGTAGGCCCCTTCGAGCACCGACCGTTGCTTTTCTGTGAGCGTCTCATCCAATGTATCACCCGTGGTTTGTGACCCATCTTTGGCGCTTTGTTCTTGCTTTCCACGGAGTTCGATTGTCGAAAACTGTGTCATGAGCGCGTCGTTCAACGAACGAACGTCGGTATCGGGTGTGACCTCACAGACGAGCGATGCAGTGCCATTTTGGACAGAGAGTTCTGTTATCGTGGCCCCACGCTCGGAGAGCAAGACGACTGGTGATGATTGAATCACAAGCTCAAGCCGCCCACCGTCTTCGTAATTTTGAATGAGGCGAGCATCAGTGATCCCATCGATAGCGGCCGCGGCATCGAGTGCCACCTCCGCCGTGGCACCACTGATATCGACAAAGCAAAGCAGCGACTGTCCGGCAGTGGGAACTGCACCATCAAGTGCGAGTGAACACGAAATTGCTTGAGAAAGTGCAACAAGCGGGGCCCCTTCATCGTGATACGAAAATCGCAGTTTAAGCAGCGTTCCCCCGAGTAACAATAGGCGGCGTTCAGTTGCTGTAATTCCAAAGGCGATACGACGTCCAAGTGCAGAGAGAGCGGTTCGTTCCGGTTTGTCGAATGCATCTTCGCGGTCTGCACGGACGACGAGTGCACCATAACTCGTCTCACCATGTGCAATCGGCACAGCGCCGAGCATTCCTCGTCCTTCAACGGTGGTATTTGGCCCAGGGTCATCCGGCGCGACCATTGCTTGTCCGGTCTGCATCGCGCGGCGAACCAATCCAGAATTTGCCGGACCGGAGAACCGGTCAGGGCTCTCGCCCGCGTGTGCGCGAACGGAGACCGCGCTCTCTGCGGAATCCTGGTCAAGAATCCAGGCAGCATCATATAGGTCAGTCAGCCGTTCGACGACACGACGGTTTATTTCCGTCCGAGTACTCGCAGCAATCAGTTCCTCATCAACGGCCTCGAGTGTCGTGACGATGCGTGGAAGCCACCCCCGCTGGTCCCGTGAACGGGTTTCGAGAGCTTCAAAAGCCCGGGCAATTTCGGCACGGGTTGGTTTGCCGAACGAATGAAGCAAGCCATCGATGCTTTGCCAGCCTCCGACCGCAGTGACAACACGGGCATCGATGCCGTTGGATACCAGCAACGTGCGTGCGAAGTAAGCTCGGAGCGCAGAGGGTGTTACCTGTTCAAAGATTGGTCGGCCGGTTTCAGCGGCTGCCCGTTCACCTACCTCACCGATGAGCATCTGTATCCGCCGCTCAGAAACGGGGACAACGCGGTCTTCCGTATCGATAGCGTTGCTCCTGATAAACTGCCAGAAGTCGTGGGCAACTTGAGCCGGCATGTACGCAGTTCGCGTCTCTCCATCGCCTTCATCAACGGTCACAAAATAGCGGGTTCGTCCTTGGGAACCTTCTCCAGAGACCGCCGCCGGGCGAAGCCGCTCAATCTCTGCAGCGCGGAGCCCGACCTCACCACAGAGGCGAATGACGAGTTCTTCGCGGTGGGTTTGTGTGGCCCGCCGCAATTGGTCGTACTCGTGGTCAGTCAAC
>PUNZ01000081.1 GCA_003551945.1 Halovenus sp.
GCTGTGCCGGGCATCGACACCAGCGTACTCCGGAGCTCTGTCATCTGCTCTTGGAGTTCCTGGTTGTGGTCGAACTCGATCTCTTCGTTCTGGTCGGGGACGACGGTCGCCTGATAGAGGGCAAGAAAGACGATGAGGACACCAAAGAGAAGCACAGCCCCCACTTGAATGGACTGCGCACGGTCGTCCCCGAGCAATTGCATTGCCAGAAATTGCGGACATACGGATAAAAACCTGTCTGCCCGGTTATTGTCTCTGACTTTGGGGAGCCTACATTCCTCGATGGTTTGGACTGAGAGTTCCTTTCGAAGTCCTCTTTACAATACAATCTTCCACTCGCCATCTTCAACGGCTAGCAGGTGCTCACCCGTCGAGATGGTATTACCGTCGTCTTCGTCGTTGGTGAGGTCGACAGTCGTCCCCTCTCTCGAGACCACTGCATTCTCGACACCGTCGGCAGCGTTGATGACGTTATCCTCGTCTCGCGAGGAGACGCTGTACATCATCCGGAGGTCCTCAATCTCTCCTGCGTCAATGTTTTCATCTTCCAGTTGAATAACGAGGTCGTTGAGATATGTCGTGTCAGCCAGGTCTTCTGGCGCTGAGGCGTCCGGCCAGGCATAGTCGGTATGGAGGTAGCTGTTGTACGCCTCAGCGTCGTTCTTGTTGGTGGCGAGGAGCCAGTTGCCGATTAGCTCCACCGGCTCAGGCTCGCTGCCATCCGGCCCGGCGTATGCGTCGCTCGGGAGGTCCACAGCGGTGGACTCATCACCCTCGTCTTCCGCTCCGGCATCAGAATCATCCCCGGCGGCCCCGTTATCGCCGACTGAGGCCGCGTCCGACTCGTCATCTGAGTCGTCTCCGATACATCCACTCAGTGCAACGACTCCAACTGAGGCAATGGCACCGATAAATCGGCGGCGCCTCGACGGCCGATTGTCAGCGAACCGAGAGTCGCTGCCAGAATTCATTTTCAGGGGAGAGTTGATTCGTTTGTGCTTCCGATTGCTATCGTTGGCATCCTCTGTTTCACTGGACTCCATCGATGAGTAGGTAGTTGGTAACAATCAAGACTTCACCGAGTGACATACTGTTTCACGTTACGACACCTGATACTAGAGTTCAGAGGATAGAACTGCTCAACTTGACTGAGAGGGGATTTACGAGGTTTCAAATTCGAGTCGCAGAACCCTCCGAGAATATAAGTTAATGTAGAATAATTTTGTGTTTAAATAAATGAACAGGTCGAATCGAATAGAAGAAACTGAGGTACTTATCAAGCGTCTCAACATATTAGAGTGCCTCTGTCGCTCGCCTGCGTACGTCCGTGATCTCGTCGAGGAGACCGAGCAGTCTCGGTCAACGGTCAACAGGGCGATAAACGAACTCGAAGCGATTGAACTAATTGAGCGCGGTGGCAGCGGCTTCGAAGCGACGACAGCGGGGCAGCTCGCTCACAATCGGCTGACCTCGTTTTTGCACGAACTCGACGATATCCTCACCGCTAAATCCCTTCTTGATCCAATTCCCACCGCGGCGGGTATCGACTCTGCGGTCATCATCGGCGGGGAGGTACTCCCCGCAAGCGGTCCGGCAACGTATCAGCCACTCGAACGCATGCTCGACGACTTGGCCGGTGCGAACCGTTATCGGGCACTTGTTCCAGCACTTGAAGATGCTCGTCACGTCAGACTTCTTTACGAACACGTTGTTACAGAAGGAAAACCGGCTGAACTGGTTGTGGCTCCCGAAGTCTTTGACACGCTCCGTACGGACTTTTCGAGACAAATGGCAGTGATGGCCGAAGAGGATAAATTCGCTGTGTACGTTGGATCCGTTCCGCCGGTTGGGATAGGTCTTATCGAGAGGGAAAACCGTTCTCAAGGTTCGTCAACAACCACCGCACATATCCTCGTGTTGAACGAGGGTGGGAGAATCCACGGGTTGTTCGTAAACGAGGCGGACGCCGCAATCCGGTGGACTGAAGCCCGGTATGAGCAGTGCTTGAGTGCGGCAACGGACCGAACTGATGCGTTAGCCCCCGATACTGATGGCGGAACTCAAATAAAAGACAGCCAGTTCCTGCTGCCCGGACGAACACTTCCCGCATCGCTCGAGCGAGAGGGGTTCGTCTGCGTCGACAGCTCATATTTTGTAGACGAACCCGTTGCCGATCCGCCGACGGCGTGGCGGGCAGGCCTCTCAATCGCTGAAGTTCATACAGGATACGCGGTCGAGCGTCCCGATTCAAACAGTGAGGAAACAGAGTCAAAGGACGCTCACACGCTTACGCACAGGGTCACGAGCACGGCGAGGTCTGGAAAGAGTTCTATCGTGGTCGGGCCGCCGGGCTCCGGAAAAAGTACGACTTGTAAGCAAGTTGCCTGTGAGTGGTACGAGAACGGTCACGGTCCTGTCTTCTACCGCGAGAGCAACCGGGGCCACGCGTTCGATTCAGTCGACGATCTTGTTTCGACCGCCACCGCCGCTGACGGCCATACCCTCGTGGTTGTCGAGGATGCGGTCCGTCCGGATGCCAACGCTGTATTCGACGTAATCGAGCAGTTGGCAGACCGGGACGACGTCAGCTTCCTGCTTGATTCCCGAGAACACGAGTGGCAGGACCGCAATCGCGACAGCCATAGCGAACCGTCATCGGCTGGAGACCATCTCGACGTTTCGCATGTCCCGGCGATTACCGAAGACGACTGTTTGCGTCTCGTCGACCATTTCGAACGAACAGTCAGACGGCCTGTAGACGTCTCTGTTGAGCGCCTGTGGGAGTTGATTCGGGAGGAATCCACAACTGGTGAGGAGGGCTCCCACGAACTACTTCGGCTCACTCACCGGTTGTCAACGTATGCCGATCCGCTGGCTGACGAGCCAACTGCACTCGAAGACACGGTCAGGTCTGTTCGCGAAGACTTTGCGGGCGACGAGTTGCCATTGACGGTCGCTACGCTCACAAACACACTCATCGCCGCCGGAATCGATATCGAAAGTGGGCTGCTATATGCGGTTGCTGAGCCCGACGAGTTCGATGCCGTCGACCAAGTGCTTGACAAACTCGAGGGGCGCATGCTCTTCGCACAGGAAAACGGCGGTTACCGAACGATCCACGAGGAGTGGGCGATGACTTACCTAACCCAACTGGTCGAAGACGGTGAAACTGATGCATCCCGGCGTTTCAGGAGCGCTGTTATCGCCCTCCTATCGCTTGCAGACGACACCGAACATTGTGAGGGAATTGCGTCTCATCTCGATGACCAGACAGCGCTCGAAGACGTTCTCACCCACTCTGAGAGGTGGGTTGCGGACGTCCTTGAGGGAACGTTTGACCTACTCTACCGACGGGTAACGTTGGCACCGCTGTTTGGTGACGGCTCGTACCCACCGTTCGACCTCCCTACTGCCTGTTCGGATTCGGTCACGGGGAAAGGACCGTACTGGTTCGGTCAACGATTCCTCGAGGCAGGAGACCTCGACCGTGGCGAGCGGGCTTTCAGGTATCTCTGTCCTGACGATGCCACCGAACGGAGACAGCGATTACAAGGCCTAGGGCAAATTGCGTATAAGCGTGGTGAGTACGACGACGCTATCACACACTTAGAAGCGGGGTTGCCGCTTGCCCAGGAACAGGGTGACGTTATCAGCGAATTCTACTACCACAACTACCTTGGGCTGACGAACTGGCGGCTCGGTGCCTACGATGACGGACGCGATCACCTCGAGACCTGTATCGAACTGGCCCGCTCGCTCGACGATCCTCGGCTCGAAGGGAAGGCACAGACAGCGCTGGGTGGAATCGCGTGGGCACAGGGACAGTACGAGCGTGCTCGAGCGAGCAACGAGTTTCAAATCGAGCGCGCGAGAGAGATTGGTGACCTAAATGGTGAAGCAACTAGCATCAACAACCTCGGGGTCATCGCACGGGTTCAGGGTGCATACGACCGTGCGACGGCCCGCCACGAGGAAGCACTCACTATCGCACGAGACAAGGGGTTTCGAAGCATTGAGGCACATTGTCTGAACAACCTGGGTCACGTCGCCTCAGACCGCGGGTCTTTGCAGGAGGCGACCGCGTTTCACAAGGCCGCCCTCGACATCGGAAGGGAAATTGACAGCGCGACACATTGTGGAGAAAGCCTCTGGAGACTCGGGGCGGTGGCAGTCGACCGCGGCGAGTACGATGAGGCACGGCAATTCCTCAGAGAGGCGGACGCAGTCTTCGAGGAGACTGGGAACCGAACGTACCTCACTCGAATCACGCTCACTCGAGCCCGCCTGTCACTCGAGTGTGGAGCGTTGCAGAAAGCCCACGACCTGGTCCGGGAGGCCCACGAACTCGCCGACGAGCTCGGCGCAGTAAACGAATCTGCCATGTGTCGACAACTTCTCGGTCGCATCGCGCTCAGAAAAAGTGACCTTGATAGTGCACACCAACATTGGACAGATGCACTCGAGGTCTTCGAAGAGCGGAGAATGTACGATAGGGCATTGGAGACCCTCGAATATCTCGTCGAAACGTGTTATGACCATGGTGAGACAGATGAGGCGGGCAGGTGGTACCGCCACGCCCGGAACTTGGTGGTTGACGCCCCCAACGGGACAGCCACGCTGCATAGCAAGTGGATTGAAACCTATAAAGAACTCCTCCAGGAATCCTGAAAGGGACTTTACGGAATGTTTGCCAGCGACTATCGATTGCTCTTCGCAAACAGCAGTCAGAACGTCTTAAGCCTCAAACGACCATCGCGACTGCGATGATGAGCAACACACTTCCTACAATCATAAAGGAGAGTCCGGGCAAGGTCGAAAACAGACCGCTAGCGAGGTTCCGGAGGGCCAGAGTACGTTTCGACCGCGTTGAGATCACGAATGGCCGACCGCTGTCGACTGTTGCAACGGCACTCTCATCACCGTTCGGTTCGTCGACGCTACCGAGAACCAGAACCGATTCACCCGGTTGGACGTGTCGCTCACGACGCCGCTCTGGCTCCTCGAAGAACGATAGTTTCCGTCGAAAGTTTGCGATCTGTGGAAACCGGGAGAGTACGCGCTGTAGATACGACGACTGGTCGACCGCTCGCACTGGAAGATCCAGTTCTGCGTCAGTCGGGTTGACGGCTACAGAGCCGTGTTCGGTTTCAACGTGAAAGGTTGGCAACTCTTGCTCGAGGGACATCGTGTGCCAGGTCGTGATTCTTTTTTCGCGTTCCTCCTCGTCGAACGTTCCCCTCTGGTCCATTTCAATGCGTTCTTCGCGATCGTATTTGTAATCCCGACGAAATACCTGGCGCTCGTCCTCGTAGAGAACGCAGTCTTTACCCGACAACGGTCCGATAACCGTCTCGTTCGTGTCGGCGATCGTTCCAACGATTGCCGTTAAGCCGTCGTCATTTGTCCCTTCGGCATCGAAGTTCACCGCACTAAAGAAACGACGCGCTCGCCTAAGTCCAGGTGCCCCACGTATGTATGCAACGCCGATTCCCGCCAAGAGGAACATTCCACCGACAACCAGGAACCCCTGTTCGGTCGTTAGTACTCCCTCGGTGCTGCTTAAGACAATGTCGAACACCACTGGACCGCTCCCTGCTTCTAGCATGGTTCCGTCGTTCGAAGCAGAATGGTAATATCTCACTGTTTGACATACTAACCCACCTTCTGACACGCTCCTGTATTTTCACACACTCATCCGCATCTTTGGGAAGGCCTGTGGACGAGATGATATGCAGGTGAGTGTTCGGAGCCTCATTGAAATCTGCGTCAACAAGAGTATACGAGTCGGCGGCCGATACGTCTGGGGCGACTGTCAGTTATGGGTCGTCGGAAACGGTTCCCTATCCTTCCCGTCGAGTCGCCCAGATTATGCTGACCTCGATAGGCCGCGATTTCGGGTCCGCCGAGGCGACCGCGGCGGTCTTGGCCGGGCTCGTCGTTGCTACGAACGAGTCCGTCTCAACAGCGCAACGGCGGTGAGAGCGGCCACGAGGGCCACCATGATGCCGAATCCAGACCCGTCATCATCCGCTTCATCGTCTGTCACCCCGTCGTCCTCGACTGCATCACCGTCGTCCGCTCCCTCGTCGTCTGTCTCATCATCGGTCTCTCCAGAATCTGTCTCCATCGCTTCCGGCTGAATCATCTGAAGTGTCGGTCGCTTCGCCACTTTTTCAATCGGTCCTTCCAAACAATACTTGTTAGACTAACATTGAGCATCCCTCAGTAACATCGGAGTAAAGCCGTTCTATAGGCTGTTGCTTAGTCTTCTAGTTCGTGAACCGACTCATCGAGAACTGTCCCCTCTGGCTCGTAGATGACCAACACCTCGACGACGCCAGTAAACTCCTTTTCAACTGTATGTCTCCACGTCGAGGGCGCACTGAATCGCTCTGCTGGGGGGTCCTCCACATCGTTCAGTCTGAATTCCTCTCGCTCATTCCCATCGAGAATAACTCGTACGTCAGCAGCATCGACGGTGGCTCCACCCCGATGCTGAATCGTCACATTTGTCCCATTTTCCGTCGGTTCGAGTGAGACGTTCACATCAATACGAGTCTCGCCACGCTCAATTCCTTGGGAGAGAACGACCGCGCCAATCACTGCGACGACGACCACAACGACCGCAGTCAACAACACAACACCAACCACCTCGGATTGGCTGCGGTCTCTCACACTCATCGCTCAACACAAGACTGCGGACAGGAAAATAGCTTCTGTCTCTTACTCTTCTTCGACAACTTCGGGGTCGCTAATTGCGGTTTGCAAGCTATCGAGACCGTTGACCCATTCTGCAACGAGGCCGAACTCGAGTTCTTCGGCGACGCTCATATCCATCTCCTCACCATCGATAATAAGCGCACCAGCCTGGACACAGTAGCCGAGCGCAGCGTCAAGTTCATCTTCCTGTTCTGCGTCGGCTGCCGCGGTGATATACTCGGTCACGCCTGCATCGTCAGGAGCGCCGTTGACGACAAACTCCTCTGCGGCGTAGAACACAC
>PUNZ01000246.1 GCA_003551945.1 Halovenus sp.
AGTGTTAACCAATGTCTATGGGAGCATACGACGAGGCCGAACACGAGCGTCGCGAGCGAAAGGCGAGTACAGTCGATGCAGATTTCGATGACCAACGAAACGAATACGAAGGTCGTGTTGAGTACGAAGGCGAGTCCACTGAAGAACTCCTTGACCAATTTAAAGAGATTCAATCCTCGTAACTGCGGACGGGGACGTTTTTCGTTCGAACCGTACCGAGCAAATGAGCGCCCGCTGTAACCACTGCGACAGCACCGACGTGACCAACGAGCGCGATGAGTAAGAACGGATGGTCAAACAAAAATGGCACAAACGCCAGTTGAAGCAGTCCAAACGTCGCTGTGAGGCGGTCAGTTCGATGGAGTTGGCGTTGCACCTCGGGTGTGAATTGATAGCGAGCGCTCCGCCAAAGCGCCGTCACACCAGCCCACCAACTCGCACTGACACGGTAACAGACGTCCCACATGATAAGCAACCCAACAGCGACGGCCAAGGCGGGTGGGTCGACCCCAAACAGCGTTTCGAGTAACGGTGTCTCGTTTTGACCCGGGTCAAAGACGAACAGATAGGTAACGAAGCCAATGAAGGTAAAGACAGCAAGCACCGTTGCCACATTCGAACCGAACACGAGGCGACGGTAGGCCTCCGGTAGTCGCTCATCACGGAGTGCACGTGCGATAAACACCATCTGTGCACTGCCAACGGTGGCAACGGTCACGGCAACAGTCCCAGCAATTGCCGCAGTGGGTAAGCCATAGAACCATGCGAGCAGTAACACAGCGGTTTCAAAGCCAATAAACTGCAACAGGAGTGCCCGACGGAGTCCAAGATGAAGACCGGGAATAGCACCGATAATTCCCTCATAGACCCACGTTTCGCCGTACTCTGGTTGGTTCATTTCACCTGCTGATTCGTTCGGCGTCCAGCAGTATCTCTCGTTCGATATTCAGCCAGTGCCCGCTCGACCGCCTCATCAAATGGTGTGAGTTCGAGCGGAATATGGTCGGTAATTCGGTCATCACGCACAATGACAGGATTTGCCAGTCCGTCGATGAGCGGACGAGCAACCCGCCAATCGACGTTCGTCACCAACCCCACCCAGTATGAAGAGAGTTGTGGAGACAACAGCGGCACTGGAATAATAATCGGCGGCCGTTTTCCGGAAACACTGGCAGTCCGACGAAGCATCTCCGCGTAAGTGAGAACGTCTGGCCCGCCAATTTCGTACGTTCCTGGCGGCAGCGACTGTGCCGCACACAGATAGGCAATCACATCACTGACAGCGATTGGTTGACATTCGTTTCTGACCCAGCGAGGCGTCGTCATCACCGGAAGCCGCCGAATGAGTTGCCTCACCATCTCGAAGCCGGCAGAGCCGTGGCCGACGATGATTGCCGCACGGAACGTAACGAGGTCATAGGTCCCCTCCGCGAGGATTGTTTCGACCTCTCGTCGAGACTGTAAGTGGTCGGACAGCGTGTCACCTTCTTCCCCGAGTCCGCCGAGATACACGAGTTGTTCGAGTCCGGCCTCGCTGGCCGCTCTAGCAACGTTGCGTGCTGCTTGCCGGTCACGTGCTTCGAAATCTGCACCGGCTTTCATCGAATGAATCAGATAGTACGCTGTGGAGATATCCTCGAACGCCTGTTCAAACTGTCCGACGTAAAGAACGTCACCTTCGACGACCTCGACCGCATCCGGTCCCTCGTATGCGTCCCCGTCGCGGACAAGCACCCGGACATCATGACCCTCATCAAGCAGCGCAGGGACGAGTCGGCTCCCGACAAACCCTGTCGCACCAGTCACCAGAACCGTCATACGATGGATACGACGGCCAGTGGTATATTGGTTGTCTCGACCAACAACTAGTAAACGTCTGGAACGCGAATAGCTGGCTATGGACGATGTGGACAGCCAGGACATGCCGGGCGTGCTTGTCGAGGAGTATCTACAGCGCGAACGCGGGACACACGCACTGCTTGATGACCTCGAAACGCTGTCCATTGAAGGCGAATACGAACAGCTGAGAGAACGTATTCGAACCTTTGCCGAACACAACCGAGAAGTGTTCTTTACCGTTGCACTCGCGCTGACCAACTCCAAACACTTTTTTGGGGACGTCGAGGCACAACTCGGCGTTGGTCCGGCAGACAAACTCCGGGCCCTTGCAGAGACCTATCCCTCGCTTACCGAACCGTTCACCCTCGTTCGGATGGAAGTCTCGAATGACCGGTATAATCCGATTACCGGACTCGATGTGACGACAACGTATAATCGGGAAGAAGAGACGCCACTGGTTGGATACACAGCCCATTCGGGGGAGCTTGGTTTGTATGACTTTCGTGGGTCACCCCAGGAGGTGTTGCAGACCGCTTGTTACCTCGTGCAGGCGACCAACGAATCGCTCGAAGCCTCGCTCGAACAGAATCACTCCGTCAACACGGATGAACTTAGCGGGCTCATTGACCGTCGCGAACACCTCGAATCCGAGCTCAACGCGTTACGGGATAATATCGATGAACTCCGTCGAAAACCAGTCGGAGACGAGTAAGAGCGTCTCAGCACTACTGGACTATCGAAGCGGCCAGTACTCTCGTTGTGCAAGCTCAGCTTCGACACCAGCAGCAAGTCGATACTTGTCATTTTCGCAGACTACCAGCCCATCACGTTCGAGATGGGTGAGATGGGCGTATGATTCGCCGGGCCCGTGCAGAATATGAATGCTTTCGAGAGTGCCAAAGAGCTCCGCGCTCACCTCCCATGTCGTACTCGGTCCAAGCCGTGAAAGAGCGTCGAGAACACGCCAGGCACGTTCTTCGTGGTGGTGCATAATATACTCAGCGCGGGCGCTCGGCTCGGTAATCACGTCGCGATGGCCGGGCCACGCTCGGTCGTAGTCGGCGGCTGCGATCTGCTGGAGCGTTTCGAGGTAGCGCTCAAGTGGTCGCTCGACGCGAACGTCCGCGCCACCGACGTTGGGCGTATACTGTGGTAACAACGCATCACCGGTGAAGGCGTCATCGTGCCCATCAATAGTCAGTTCGTAAAGACAGAGTCCGGCAGCGTGGCCAGGAGCGTGGACAGCACGAAGTGTGTGGTCGTTCACCGTAAACGTCTCACCGTCCTGTATTGGGGTGACATCCACCGGGTTGTCCTGGTATGGAACGCTGTGAAAAATCCCCTCAAGCACCTGCTGTCCGTCCTCGGGCATCCCCCAGTGGTCGAACAGCGCTCGCTGTCTCTCACCCATCTCCTCCCACGCCTGCTCGTCACCGGCAATGAGCGACGCATCGGCTTCGTGGATATACACCTCGGCACCACTCACCTCCTGAATGTGGTGAGCCTGTCCGACATGGTCGCCATGCCAGTGAGTCAGAAAGATGCGGTCGATATCACCGAAAGAGAGGTCGTGTTCACCGAGTGAATCAGCCAACTGCTCACGGGTTTCCGCCATCCAATCCCCTGAGTCGATAAGTACAGTCTCCGGCCCGTCATCAAGCAAATAGACGTTATTGTCCCCCTCAAATGACGCATTGGACAGTCGAATCTGGTCCATAAGCGTCGTTGGGCCGACCGGTGCAAAAATCTCCCGTTCAGATGATACTCGAAAACAGGGCGCTTAACACGACCGCATCCTTGAGACTGAACAATGGGTGACGAGTCGGCACCGCCACGACGGGGAGCGCTTTCGGACAGCGGCGACCAACGAACAGATTACTCGGAAGCGGAAGACCGTCTGGCACTGTATGAGTGGGTTGGCGGCCTCATCGCGGGGCTTGGGTTCTTTGCAACACCGATTCTCACCGCAGTTCCTGCAGGGTATTGTGCGTACAAAATCCGCGAATATAAACCGATAACGGCGATGATTATCGTCGCACTCATCATCACCTCTGCAATATTCTGGGCACTCGTCTATCTGTACGTGATTGTCCCGTCAATGGTCTGAACTGGCCAATAACGGTAAAATCATCTGAGAGATTCCCATCTCATGGGCGCGTCAACGACAACTTAAGTAGACACAACGCAACCACTCGTCCATGAGCCAGCAGCATGAGCACACGGATGAGACTGCTCAAAAGGACCCAGAACTGCCAAGCAACGAAGTTACACAAGGGCCAGAGCGCGCGCCACATCGCGCGATGTTCCGCGCCATGGGCTACGACGACGAGGACCTCTCCTCCCCGATGGTTGGGATTGCCAATCCAGCAGCGGATATCACTCCGTGTAACGTCCATCTTGACGATGTTGCTCAGTCAGCCTATGATGCCATCGATAGCGCGGGCGGGATGCCGATCGAGTTCGGAACGATAACCATCTCCGATGCCATCTCGATGGGAACCGAAGGGATGCGCGCATCGCTTATCTCCCGCGAGATTATTGCAGATTCCGTCGAACTCGTCGCGTTCGGCGAGCGGATGGATGGCCTCGTGACCATCGGTGGCTGTGATAAGAACATGCCCGGAATGATGATGGCTTCCATCCGAACTGACCTCCCCAGTGTCTTTCTCTACGGCGGGTCTATCATGCCCGGCCATCATGACGGGCGAGAAATTACCATTCAAAACGTCTTCGAGGGTGTCGGTGCCGTTGCACAGGGGGAGATGAGCGAGGAAGAACTGGATGAGATGGAGCGCCACGCCTGTCCCGGTGCTGGCTCCTGTGGCGGAATGTTCACCGCAAACACGATGGCATCAGTCAGCGAGGCGCTTGGGTTTGCACCGCTTGGGAGCGCTTCCCCGCCCGCGGAGGATGAAGAACGCTACGAGGAAGCCCGACGCGCGGGCGAACTTGCCGTCGAAGTTATCGAGAATCAACGCCGGCCATCCGATTTCCTCACACGCGAGTCGTTTGAGAACGCGATTGCCCTCCAAGTGGCCATCGGGGGGTCAACGAATGGTGTCTTACACCTCCTTGCACTCGCTGCGGAGGCTGGCATCGACCTCGATATCGAAGACTTCGACGAAATCAGCAACCGAACGCCAAAGATTGCTGACCTCCAACCGGGCGGAACCCGCGTAATGAATGATTTGCACGAACTTGGTGGCGTTCCTGTGGTGCTTCGTCGGTTGCTCAACGCTGACCTCCTGCATGGTGATGCGCTGACGGTAACCGGCCGAACGCTTGCCGAGGAAATCGCACACCTCGAATCACAGGGTCGGCTCCCGGATGATGACGATATCGAAGCCGACTGGCTCTACACCGTCGACGAGCCAAAGCAAGAGGAAGGAGCCATCAAGATTCTGACCGGGAATCTCGCGCCGGACGGAAGTGTCCTGAAGGTGACCGGCGACGATGCCTTCCACCACGAAGGGCCAGCGCGCGTGTTCGAAGGTGAAGAGGCCGCGATGGCGTACGTCCAAGAGGGTGAAATCGAAAGTGGCGACGTCATCGTTATTCGAAACGAGGGGCCAAGCGGTGGCCCCGGAATGCGAGAGATGCTCGGTGTGACCGCCGCCGTTGTTGGCCAGGGGCACGAAGACGACGTTGCGCTGATTACCGACGGGCGGTTTTCCGGGGCAACACGCGGACCAATGATTGGGCACGTGGCGCCAGAAGCCTACGTGGGTGGCCCTATCGCTGCTCTCGAAGATGGTGATATCGTCACCATCGATATCCCAGAGCGGACCCTCGAAGTCGACCTCTCCGAGGCAGAGTTAGCGAACCGACTTGACGAGCGAGATGAACCAGAACCAGCCTATGACAGTGGCGTCCTTGCCAAGTATATCCGTGATTTCGGCTCCGCTGCAAACGGTGCGGTGACGAATCCCGGCGTAACCTGGGACTGAGGCAGTCTCAATCCCCAAGCAAACTCCTCACTGAGCGCGTTTTTACTCCACACTGACCCGCGAACTCGCAGTGGTTACATTTCGAGCGGTTAGTGATGCGTGCTGGTGGCCCGTCAATCGAGTCGGCGGTGCGGACCGCCTCACGGTAATCTGCCGTTCGACGGGCATCAACTGGGACGCGCCTGATAACGCCGTAGGCAGGATACTCAGCGAAGACGAACGGAACCTCTTGATTGAGTTCCCACGAGAGCGCCTTGGCGGCGGCGATTAGCTTGACGCTCTGTGGTTTCCAGACACCAGTTTCTGGGGGTTCACCTGCAAATACTAACGAGAGGGAGGGTTCAGCCGTATCGAGGAGCTTATGCGCGATACCGTGACACTCCCGCCCGCGGAGGTAGGTATCGCGGTCAGCCGGGTCAATGAGTTGTTCCCACTCCGGCATTCTTGCTTTCACACAGCCAAGTCGTGAGCGAAACTGCGTCGGTGTCACCTCCAGCGGGGCTTCAGCCACCAACTCCTCATCAGCTAGCAGTTGTTCGTACCGAAAGGCAAGTTCTCGGCGCTGTTCAACTTCATCAGGAATGACGATCTCGTCTGGCGATTGTCGGCGATAATACAGCTTTCGTGGACAGTAGGCTGCTGTTTCAACCGCTCGGAACCCGTGCATAGACCATCTGGTCCCGTGTTCTTATTTGAATAGGAGGACAGGTTCGTGGCAGCTCGTTTGCGCGTGTTCACTCGACGAGTGCAACCGAGCGTTCACCGCAATGCGGACAGTGCTCGTGGTCTTCATCTACTGGTTTCTCGCAGGCTGTGCAAACGTACTCTAGTTCAGCTCCACTGATAAACGACTGTTTGGTTTCTTCAAACTTTTCTCCAACCTTTCTAAACAAACTCATTGAGAGGGCTATGATAGTGACTCAGATAAGCGTTGGGCTGGTGCACATATCTGAGAGGGTGGCCAAAACGCATAAATCGCTTAGCTATCGGCCGGAAGCAGACATATGAGAGCAACGACACCACCTCCCGGGCGAGATAGCCGAAGTGGACAATCAGGCCGTCACTCGATACGCATTCTTCTGTAGAATTTCGACGTTGTGGCAGTTCGGACACGCGTATTCTGTCAATTTTGTCGTTTCGTCGTTGTAATTCATCCGTTCACCGCACCCTGGACAGGTTTTCATTACA
>PUNZ01000096.1 GCA_003551945.1 Halovenus sp.
AATATCATCGCTGACAGCGGACAGGGCTATGCATCCAAACAAAAGGCCAAACAGGGGCTAATGAGCGTCCAGACAAACGTTCCTGGCGCACCAGTTGAAAACGCAGAGTAATCCGAGTCGGCAGTTATTTTCAGTTTCAATCAATTTTCACACCCAGTAGCCAAGAACATACACTGCCCCTACCATGGCAGTCCCACCGAGGACACGCCCCGGACTGAGCGCGAGACCAAAGACCTCGTCAGTTGGTTCGTCGGTCGGCTCCGGTTCCTCAGTGTCCGCCTCATCGCGCTCTTCAACGACCACAGTCGTTTCATCCGTGTCTGTCGCTGTCTCTACAGTGACGCTGTACTCGCCCGGAGCGTCGACGCCATCATGTATTGTCTCGATAGTCGTTGTCTCCCCGGGGTCAAGTTCAACCGTCTCGCTCGTAACGGACTCCTCATCGAACTGAACCTCGACCGATTCCGACGTTGTCTCCTCACCCGGATGAGTAACCGTCACGCTCAGGCTGATGGGGTCACCGACTGTAACCGGGCTCTCGGCTGTAAGCTCAGTTATCTCGAACGTCCCTGCAACTGATTCTCGCGTCATCGTGGTCTCAGCTGTCTCGTTCGGTGTACTGACAGTCACAGTGTACTCACCGGGGTCGAGCGCTTCGACTGCCTCGCCAAATGCAGTCTCCACCCCCTCGCTCACTAGCGTCTCGGTTCCGCCGGGCTCAACCGCCACTTCCTCGGTTGTGACCGTCTCGTTATCGATGGCAATCTCGATGTCGGCAGTTCCGGGCAGCAATCCATCGTTTGCAATAGTCGTGTTCAGCGTCGGTTCGAGTGCACCGTCAACGACTGGGGCGTCAGCGGTCAGGTTTGCAACCTGAAAGACAGGGGCAGGGTCCTCAACAACGAGTAGTTGACTTGCCGAATCAGTCAGCGTTGCAACTGTGATTGGATGTTCACCGGGGCCGAGGTCCGACGCGTTCTCAAAGGAGATTGTCTCGGATTCGTCAACGGCGAGCGAAAGCGTCTCGTTTTCCCGTATCTCTCCATCAACAGCGAACGAAATCGTCTCATTCCCGTCGAGCGGGCCAGTGTTCGTAATCTCTGCGGTCACCTCCCCAACCGCCTCGCCGTCAACGAGTTGTGAATCGGTCGAGAGGTCGCTGACCTCAAACTGTGCGAACTTGTCTTCACTTTCGAAGACGGTAAGGGAGCGTTCGTCGGCGAACCCGTCGAACGCCCTAAACAGTTGGATATCCACTTCGGAATCGGCTTCAATAGGTGAGAGGTCGAGTTCAACCGCAAACGACCCCTTGCTATCGATGGTGACGTCCTCGGATTCGATGTTCACTGGCGGAAAGCGCTGGTCAATAACGATATCTGTCGGGCTGCTTTCCGGATGCAGTGTTGTCATCCCGGAAATCGTTTGTCCGGAGTCGTTCAGTACGACTGGCCTGTCATCTGGGCCCGTTCGATTATATTCGAGTTCGCGGTCGATAACGGACAGAGTTTGCTCACGGAGTTCTGTGCCATCGAGATATGGGAACTGACTGCCAGCAGCGGGGTCGAACGGCTCGGGTTTGAAGCTGTTTGTGATATCTGAGAAATCATAGAAATCGTCACCTCCATCGACGCGGAACGAGATATCGAATTCGTCCCCGCCGTCCAACTGTTTAGTTACGCCGCCTGGCATGCGAGTGTCGACAACGACATAGAACCGGTCAAGTTCGAGGATATCGGTGCCAAGCACTGGCTCAGTGAAATACGAGACGTCTGAGGCTTCAGCGCCAAACAGATCGAACTCGGTCGTCGGTTCGTTACGCCCGACGTTTTGCTGTTCAATGGTGAGTTCGATTCCTTCAGGGAGGTCGAAAAACGCCCCGACTTGCTCAGGAGTGAGCAACTCACCTTGTTCGTCATCAACAGTCCCCTCATGAGCGGCATCGACCATCGCACCCCAGATGCCTGTGGCTTCGATTTCGAGGAGCAAGCGGTCATCGACGGTTATCGTCTCTGATTCGATTGCTTGGTCAAGAAGCGAGTCAATATCACCAGGACTGAGGTCCTCAATGTCGTCGCTATTCGGTTCGTATGCAACTTGGTCAGCGTTACCTTCTGGCAGCCAAGAAGCAGTAAGGTTGCCAATCTCTGGCTGTGCTAACTCGATATTGCCACGGTCGAACGGAAAGAGCGGGTCGACGATTCCGTCATCTCTGACGATAATTGACGGGCCTTCACCGACAACGAGACTGTATCTGCCCGGTTCGAGTGGTCCCGGTTGGACGCCTCCCGTACTTTCCTCGCGGAGTTCTTTCAGTGTGTCCGCAATTCTGTCACCCGCCGGATTCTCAAACCGGACGTCTTCGAACACACCCTCCGGCTCTGCATCTGGACCGAGGTCATGTGCGTAACTCGTTACGCTGCCGTCAACCGAGGTATAGACCTCTTCGGATGACCGGTTTGTCCCGACAAGACGGGTGTTTACGATGAACGTGGCGGAACCATCAACGTACAGGACGTCAACTGGAGTATCGAGTGCTTCCGGTTCATCTGCCGGCCGGTCACCCCCAAAGAGAATGTATCCCTCATCAGCGTCATCCAGTGAGACACTCACTTCAACAAAGTCACCAGCAATGCCTTCGAAGGTAACCTCATCGAAGCTTGCACTGTCGGTATCGGTAACCGTCCCAATCTCAAAAGCATCTGTTTGCGTTGTATTCGTCGTCTCCCCTTCGTTGTCTTCTACTTCAAGAATCAAATCGTGGTTTCCGGGTCGAAGCTCCTGCAGTACATCACGTGAAACGGTGTAGTCAATATCGCGCCCGCTGTCGAGGTCAGTTTCTTCGAACGCAACTTCATCATCGGGGCCAATGGCTCGCAACGTAATTGTAGCGTTCGCAGGGTCTTCGGGCTCTGCGGTGTATGTAACCTGGAGATCTTCATCTGCCTGAACGTGCTCAGGGACAACAGTCTCGATGGACGGGCCGGATTCGACGGCGGGAGAAGCATTGCCACTCGTGGCCCCAGCCAGACCTGCGACCCCGGCCAGGAGAAAAACCAACACGATAACCCAGAGGTGGGTCGTCCGGAGGGTGAAACTCATACGGTTCCGTTCCGTTGCGACACTGCGTATCGCTAGCTGTGAGTAGTCTGTACCCGGTAATAACGACGTTGGCCCATTCTCAACGGTGATAAAGGCGGACAAAAGATTCAGGTAGCAACCGGTCGGAGACCAGAACAATGGCCGAGTGTCGCGAATGTGACCGCTCGATTCCCGAGGGCTCGAACTTCTGTTCGCAGTGTGGGGCACCACAGAATGAGAAGGCGGCAAGAGCCCTCGAATCGTTCACAAAGCGACAGGTACAGCAGTTGCCGGAAGCAGAGCTCGAGACATTGGTTGAGAACGCAACCCAGTCTTCATCGCTCAATCGACGCGTGAGCTATGCCGTTGGCTGGATAACGTTGGTTGGTGCGCTTGCGATGGTCCCCTCGATTGCAAGCGTCTTTGTATTGCTCGCGGGAGTGATTATTTTACCGCCGGTTCGCCGGCTCTTCACCAGACAGGTCGGACGGCGACTTGACCCGCGTGCAGTCGTCGGGTTGTACGTTATCACCGTCGCTATCGGAAGTGCACTATTCTGGCTCGTTTGAGGAGCCTACCTTTCGTCGAGCAGTTCATCAATCGTCGCCGAAACATCCCCCGTTGCATCGACTCCAAGCGGCTCTGTCAGGCCAGCACGTTCGATTGCTTCTTCGAGTTCCCACCGCGATACCCCCACTGTCGAGGCTGCCTCGTGGAGACTCGCTTCGCTCAGCACAAACAACCCCAGTGCCTGTGCAAGTTCCCCGTCCACCTCATCAACTGACCGCTCACTATCCATGTCTACTGCTATCACAAGGCAACTATATTGTCGTTTCCCTAGGGCTGGTTCGCATGCAAATACGAGACAGCAGTGAGGAATTACACCTCCCACTGTTCCTGTGTGTAGGCCATCTCCCAGAAGGCGTGTTCGAACCGCGCACTCGTCAGAAAGGCCTTACGCATAGCCTCGTGTTCGCCAGGAAACCGCTCTGCACACCGATCGACGAGGTCGCGCATTGTTCCGACGACCTCGGCAAACTCCTCGCTCGTGTACATCTCAATCCACGGTGTGTACCGATGTTCCGCTGTCGCTAATGTTGCAGCATGGCGACCGATATCGAGATATCCCTGTCCACAGGGGTAGAGTGCAGCCATACTCTCCGCAAACGAGCCCTCATATGCCGTTCGGATGAGAAAGCTCGTATACGCCTCACAGGTGGGTGATTTCGTCGTCCGCTCAAGTGTCTCTCGGTCGATGCCATACTCAGTGGCAAACGCTCGGTGGAGATCCATTTCGGTGTCGAGCGTGCTGTGGGCAATGCCAAGGAGTTGTGTCATCGTCTCCTCATCGCGCGCTTTGGCTCCGGTCACCGCAAACAATCGAGCGTAGTCGAGCAGGTAGCGATAATCCTGCCGAATCCAGTGTCTGAACGCCGCCTCATCAAGCGTTCCGGCCGCCAGTTCCGTGATGAACGGATGGCTCTTTTGTGCCTCCCAGAGAGCGGTACAATCATCCAGTAGCTGGTTGCTAAATGACATCGGTCGATATTAGACTGCGGCCGATATATAATCTAGTAGTATAACCAAATAATAGTTTGTCAGTTCCGGTCGGTTTTTCCCCACGCACCACTCAGGGCGGGTATGGAAGTATTCACGGTTGACGGACTCCCAGAGATACGGCCCGGCGACGACATTGCGTCGCTCATCGCCGAGCAGGTCTCGTTACGGGAGGATGATGTGGTGTGTGTCGCCAGCACCATCGTTTCGAAAGCGGAAGGCCGACAGGCAAATCTCACGGATTTCCCGGCGACCGAGCGTGCCGAAGAAATTGCCGAGCGCATTGGCGAGGCTGCAGGCGAAACAAAGGACCCACGGTTTGCACAAGCAGTCCTTGAAGAAAGTGAGGAACTCCTGCTAGAGTTTCCGATGATGCTCGCAGTCACACGGTTTGGCCATATCACGGTGAATGCAGGGATTGACCGCTCGAACATTCCAGATGCAGATTTGCTACTCCTGCCGGAAGACCCAACACAAAGCGCCAAAGAGCTGCATGACGGCCTTGGAGCGCGCGTCGTCGTAACGGACACCTCTGGTCGTCCGTTCCGATACGGCCAGCGCGGTGTTGCACTGGGCTGGGCCGGCCTTCCAGCAGCACGAGATTGGCGCGGGGAGTACGACCGAAACGGGAAGGAACTCACCGCAACGGTGCAGGCCGTCGTTGATGAACTCGCCGCCGCTTCAAACCTCGTCACCGGGGAGGGTGGTGGTGGCACACCCGTTGCAGTCGTCCGCGACTGGGAGTTTGGCAATCACGAGGGAAGCGACGAACTCTTCCGAACCAAGGAGGATGACTTGATTCGACCAGCGCTTCGCGCTTGGACTGATGCTCAACACGACAGATGACACCACATTCAGCAAACCGACGCTTTGGTATCGAACTGACACCGGAACAGCCAGTCGACCAGCTCGCCGCTCTTGCGGCACATGCCGAGACAGCGGGGTTTGACACGATTTTCGTCAGCCATCACTACAACAACCGCGATGAGTTTCTGACGCTTGGGGCGATGGCCGCCGCAACCGAGGAGATTCACCTCGGTCCTGGCGTGACAAATCCTTACGAAACAAATCCCGTCACCCTTGCCTCGCGGATGGCAACCTTCGATGAGTTGGCGGATAACCGAGGTATCTTCGGGGTTGGTCCCGGCGACCCCTCAACCCTCTCCAATCTTGGTATCGACCAGGAGCGACCACTCCGCAGCGTCCTAGAGACGATGCAGGTTGCGCGTGACCTGTGGACCGGTAAGCGGGTGACACATGACGGAACCTTCGAGGCAACGGATGCCGGTCTCAACTACGACGCCCGCGACATTCCAATTTACGTTGGCGGACAGGGACCGCATATGACCCGGATGGCCGCAAAATACGCAGACGGTATCCTGTATAACGGCTCTCATCCACGCGATATCGAGTGGGCAAAAGCACGAGTCGAAGAAGGGCTTTCCGACCGGCCCGACCACCGCGGGGAGTTCGAGTTTGCAGCCTACGCCAGCGTGAGCGTTGCCGCTGATGCCGATGAGGCACGCGATGCTGCCCGCCCACCAGTGGCCTTCATTGCGGCTGGTGCGCCACCACCGGTGCTCGACCGCCACGACCTCTCAGCGGAGGTGGCAACAGAGATTGGAACGGCTATCAGCGCCGGTGAGTTCACCGACGCGTTCGACCTCGTGACGGAGCAGATGCTCGATGCATTTGCGATTGCCGGAACGCCAGAAACAGTTGAAGCCCGAGTGGATGAGTTGTTCGAGCACGTCGATAGCGTCGTCTTCGGGTCGCCGCTTGGACCAGATATCGAGGAGGCAATCTCGCTTATGGGTGCTCGACTGCCGATGATTCGGGGCGAATAAGGTCAACGACTGCCCCCAGAACGAGGATGCCGAAAAAGACCAGCGGTGCGCCAACAAGCACGCCGCCGACGGCAACGAGTAACGCGGATATCGGGTCGTGTGTGGCAACATCGATAAAGTGCTCAGGGGCGGCCAAGATGCTGTCAACCAGTTCGACAAGTACACTCATAGTCGAACGTTTCGGCCGCCAGTACTTGATTGCTTCTGTCTCCCGGTGGTGCCCTGGTTACATCACCAGTATCACTATTATCACAGGCCACTCATGCATGGATATGAAAGAGACCTCCCTTGATGACTTTGCCTCCAGTAGCGACGAGGCCGACGAGTCAACTGCGGAGGACGAAT
>PUNZ01000260.1 GCA_003551945.1 Halovenus sp.
CAAGACCCCAACTCCGTTCCCTACGAAACGCGCGAAGGACTCACCGAAAACATGGCCGACATCCCAGACGGAGCCCCCGACGACGCCATGGACCTCGTCCGCGAATTCTACTAACTACGGAGTTCTTTTTCATCGGTTTGTAGCGTGCAAAGCGAGGCTTATAACTGGGTGGGCATTCAACTGGCGAGCAAATGGCCAAGGATGTTAAACCCACGCGGAAGAATTTGATGCAGATTGAAGACCGGATTGAACTTTCTGAGCGTGGACACGATACGCTGGAAAAAAAGCGAGACGGCCTCATTATGGAGTTTATGGAGATTTTGGACCAAGCACAGGATGTTCGGTCCGAAATGGAGGCCGACTATCACCAAGCACAACGGGCAATTGACATGGCGCGGGCCATGGAAGGAGATGTTGCTGTTCGTGGGGCAGCATCCGCATTGAAAGAACATCCAGAGATTACGACACAATCAAAGAATATTATGGGTGTCGTCGTACCCCAGATTGAATCGACAAAGGTACAGAAAAATCTGGAAGAGCGCGGATATGGTGTGCTTGGAACAAGCGCCCGAATCGACGAGGCTGCCGAAGCATACGAAGAACTGCTTGAAAGTGTTATCCTTGCCGCCGAAGTTGAGACGGCAATGAAAAAGATGCTCGAAGAGATCGAAACAACAAAACGCCGTGTCAACGCGTTAGAGTTCAAACTCCTTCCAGAACTCAGAGAAGCACAGGAATACATCGAGCAAAAGCTTGAAGAACAAGAGCGAGAGGAGATTTTCCGTCTGAAGAAAATCAAGGCCAAAAAAGAAGAGGAAGCCAAAGCTGAGCGTGCGGAACGCGAAGAAGCTGAAGCAGCCGAAATTACCGCATAACCCTCTCGAGAGTCTTGTCATTTTGTTCTGCTGTTGAGTCAGCACAGCCTATTACCCACTCGAAATTGTAGAGGTGGCACAATACCGACCAATATATATTATGTTGGAGCCCAAAATACAGGTGATGAGTAATCCAGAAGACGAACGAGAGAAGATTCGCCAGCAGAAAAAAGAGAAGTTGCTACAGGGTGGCGCTAACACAGGGGATAGACAAGAACCACCGTCTGAACCCATCGAGATCTCAGGCCAAGACCATTTCAGAGAAGTCGTTGAGACCTACGATGTCGTCCTTGTTGATTGCTATGCAGATTGGTGTGGTCCATGCAAGATGATGGATCCAGTTGTGAAACAGTTAGCAAGTACAAGCGATGCAGCGGTGGCAAAACTCGATGTTGATGCCAACCAGGCGCTTGCTGGCCAGCTCGGCGCACGTAGCATTCCAACGTTTATCGTGTTTGCAAACGGCGAGCCGGTTCAGCGGATGGTTGGAGCACAGGATAAAGCAGCCCTGCAGAACGTGATTCAGAGCGCAAGCGCATAGCGGTGGTTCGAATCCGGCAAAATAGACATAAGTATTAAGCTTTTGGCCGGAATTGATGAAATAATGAGGCGAAGGGCGTTATTGGCGGCAGTTGGGGGAGCGCTACCGATTTCACTTGCTGGGTGTTTGGGAGATGATGACGAACCAAGTAACGGCGAGCGACAGCCCGACGGTTCGGAAGAGGAAAATGGAGATGATGAAGATGAGCCAACAGACGAGCAAACTGATGATGTGAACGGAGAAGGCGATGATGAAGTCGACGAGGATGAGGAAGATGAAGAAGAGAGTGACGAGGAGGAACCAGAACTCACCGTTGATGAAGAAATCACTGCTCATGAAGACGGGTTCTCCCCCTCCGTCATTTCCGTTGACCGGGGTGCCGTCGTTGCTTGGACGAGTGACAACGATCCCCAAAATGTCTCGTTCTATCACGAGGATACTGGCACACAAACACGAGTGCCAATCGCAACTGAGGCTCTTGACGAGACAGTAGATGATGAGCCAGTCACGTTTGAATTTTCACAGGAAGGAGTGTATGATTATTATAACGGTGAGTTGGAAGACGAAGGTGCGGTTGGGTCAATTGTTGTTGGGGAGGTTCCTGATCCAACTCAGCCGGGATTATCCGCACCAGTAGCGGATATTCCTGAGGCTGCTCGAACGGAATTAGAGATACTGAACGAAGAAGTCGCTGAACTGCTGGGCATTGAACGTCCGCCACAGCCAGCCCAAAACGCGGATATTGAGCTCACCGCTGAGGGAGTTGAACCAAGACTGAAGTCAATTGAATCTGGAGGAACGGTGACCTGGTCGGCACTGGATGGCGAAAATACCGTGGCCTTTTACCACGAGGACGTTCCTGTTGAAAGACCCAGTGATGACGGGGAAGGCGAAACCGAACAAGAGCCAAGACAGCATCGGGTACCAGAAGAAGCTGAACCATTTAAAACAGAGTTGTCCGAGGGAGAGCAAGTGACTGTTGAACTTGCGTATGAGGGCATCTATGACTATTACTGCCAACAGCGTGAGGAGGAAGGACTGGTCGGTTCGCTTATGATTGGCGACCGTAGCGAACGTGACCAGCCGGGGTTGGACGAACCTGATGAAACAATTCCAGAAACCGCTGCTGCGGAACTCACTGACCTTACGGAACGGACAGTAATTCGAGCGACTGTCAACGAAGTCAACCAGGTCATCACTGCGCTGAACCACCAGCCGGAGCAGTCCGTTAGCGTGTTGAACTCATACATCGAAAGTGATGAGACCGTTTCATATATCGCCACAGTTGAAGCGACCACTTTTGATGAGGTAGCAGAGGAGGCTGAACGGTTGCGGAGCGTTCGCGATGAGATGGCAAACCGAATACTGCACGTGGTCCCACAGGAAGCAAACAGGCAACTGCCTATCCCACCGATATTCAGTGCAGACGACATTGAGACACCGGATGACGCGCGTGAGGAGGCTGACGAACTTGAAGACCAAGAAGCATCAGAGGTCTATGGTGAGGCCCCGGACAGACTTCGAGAGGCCGCGGACTTCACGGAGGCACTGACTGAACAGCTCACAGAGTTAGCCGAAGAACTTGAAAGCGTTTTGCAGTAAGTAAACATCGTCTATAGCACGTTGATGCCCTGTGCGGGATATGCGACAACGTAATCAACACCGGCACTATGGAGTGAATCAACTTGTTTTGAGACCGCATCAGGAGTTCCAGTCAGGGCATATGCGCGACACGCCGCAAGCAGGGTTTGGCGTGCGCTTCCGGTGATAGTGCTATCGAGTGGTGCCTCGTTTGGTAATTGCTGGCGAACTGCGGTTCGCCTCCCAGCATAGGCACCCAGTGCATTCAGGATTGTATCTGAGTCATCCGAAAGCACGGTTGGTGCGTAGACTGCAAATTCAGTCTCATATCCTGCCGTACGAAGTGCGCTGATTTCATTTGGTGTTGATTTAGAGAGCAGTTCAAACTGTGTCCCGCCAAGGGCAAGCGCGATTCGCTCGATTCCTTCGGTCCCAACCCATGGGTCAGTACACGATTGCGTGCTTGCGTTCAACCGTGGAGTAATTGCACGTTGTTGCTCCTCCGGGGAAAGATATGCCGCGTTACCGGCGACAAACACACGAGAGACTGCATCTGGGAGAGACTGCGTGAGATGATTGTCACCGAGCGGGTCGAAGCCATCGGCACGGACGGGGATAGCGAGTCGAACATCGAATGACGACGCAAGGTCACGCAACTGTGTAGGGTCAGGAACGTGTTCGTTCCCTTCATAGTCGATAATCACTGTGTCGACACTGAGCGAGTGTGCCTGTTGAATGTCAACCTCTGTCGGCTTCAGGGCCACGGCGTCAAATCCAACAGTGGAGAGAAGGCTCCCCGTGACTGCAGTCATAGCTGTAGTAGAGTTTCGGGGTAGACAGTAGCAAAACCCTGTCGTTTCGTCAAACGGTTAGACCGGGAAGTCAGCATCCGGTTCAACTTCTGCATCAACTTCTGGTGGTGGTGACCATGGCGTCGTCAATTCAAGAAACTGGACAAGCATACGAGCAGTTGCTCCCCAGACAGTATACTCATCCACATAGAAATAATGCAACCGAATATCGCCATAATACGGATGGTCTCGCCGTTCACTGTGATAATTTTCGAGGTCAGTGAGCGCTGCAAGTGGTAAAATTGCAACCTCTGCAACCTCCCCACTTCGTGGCCGGTATTCGGTATCGGGAATTGTCCCGACAAATGGGCGGACCGAAAACTGTGTGACCGTTCGAATATCATCAAGCCGACCAACGAATGAGATATCATCAGGCAGAAGGCCAATCTCTTCTTGACTTTCCCGAGCGGCAGTTTCCCGAAGCGACTCATCCGTTGGTTCACGTTTTCCACCGGGGAAACTCATCTGTCCCGGATGGTTATCCAGATTTTCAGACCGTTTGGTAAACAACAAATGGGGCCCTGACGCGCGTTCAACAATCGGAACCAACACTGCAGACTCCCGTCGCTCGTCGGTGACTGTCGATGGTTCGTACCGACGCAACCGCGAGAGCTCCATACTGTATCACATGAAGTGAGCAATCTTAACTGATGTGGGATTCGCCAAACCGAGTTATTCATCTGGGTCTTGATAGTGGACCAGCGTGTGTTGGTCACAGGACGGAACTAGTTACAAGGCAGTGGGAAACAAAGGAATGGGTATGAACCTCGCTATTGTGAGCGATACCCATATTCCCTCCCGGGCCCATAAGATTCCCGAGCCATTTGTCGAGCGGATTCGAGCTGCAGACCACGTCATCCATGCCGGTGATTTCGATAGCAAAGGCGCGGTTGCAGATATCCGCGAACTGGCATCTGAGCTGACGGCAGTAGCCGGAAATATGGACCCACAGATTGGTTTTCCGCGAGTTGTAACAACGACGCTCGGTGGTGTCGAGTTTGTCGTCACCCATGGTATTGGACCGAAGTATAATCACGCCCAGCGAGTGGCACAAACGGTTGCAGAGGAAGCAGTGACAGAAAACCCGGTCGGCGTCACTGGTCACACACACGAGGTCCTTGATACGGAACGAGAGGGTATCCGCCTGTTAAACCCCGGAAGCGCTACCGGTGCTGCACCAGCCACGCGTGCGACGATGATGACCGCCATTGTCGACGCCGGAAGCTTGACGGTCACACTCCATGAGTTAGACTAACAATGGGCAATACCAAGAGTTTCTGGGGCTGGGGCGTTACGGAACAGTTCCCTGACTGGGAAACGCGCCAAAAGCTTGCGAATCGACTGGAAAGAGAGCTTGGGTTTCCAGAGTTGACGGTACGAGAGCCACCATCGCTAGCTGACTGTCACCTGCCTGACCCTGCAATCAGTCTTCCAGATACCATACCGGCGACGACAGACCGGAATGCGCGGATTCACCACACTTACGGAAAATCGTATCCAGATCTTCTTCGTGGCTTTCGCGGTGCATTTGGTCCTGCGCCGGATGCAGTTGCGCAACCAACCGACGAAGAGGAGATTCACAGACTGCTTGCGTGGGCGAGTGAATCGAACGTCGCGGTGATTCCGTTTGGCGGTGGAACAAGCGTCGTTGGCGGCGTTGAACCGGACCTGGTCGGACGGGCGGGGCTCGATGGGACAACAGAACGCTCGAGAGGAACGTACACCGGGGTAATTTCACTTTCACTCGATGGCTTAGATTCAATACACGAAGTGGACGAACACTCGCGTCGCGCCCGGATCGGAGCAGGCGTCTACGGTCCAGCCTTGAACGAAGCGCTTGAGACCCATGATTTACAGCTTCGACATTATCCACAGTCCTATGAGTTTTCTACCGTCGGTGGCTGGATTGCAACACGCGCAGGCGGACATTTTGCGACGCGGTATACCCATATCGATGATTTTGTCGAGAGCGTCCGTGCAGTAACGCCGGCAGGCGTACTTGAGTCACGAGCTGTGCCGGCTTCGGGGGCTGGCCCTGACCCAAATCGGTTTCTGCTTGGGTCAGAAGGGGCGTTTGGGGTAATCACGGAGGCCTGGCTACGTGTCCAACCCCGACCACCGTACAGAGCACGAGCCAGCGTTACATTCGATAGCTTTTGGGACGGCGTTGAAGCGACCAGAGAGATTGTCCAAGCACGATTATCACCGGCGAATTGTCGCCTTCTTGACCCAACGGAGGTATTGCTCAACGAGGTCCCAGCACCAGGAAAGAGCGTGCTTGTGCTCGGCTTCGAATCGCTCGCAGAACCGGTTGAGACTACGCTCGACAAAGCACGCGATATTTGCCAAACGCATGGCGGTACTGAACAGACCGCTGAGAGTCACACCGACGCAGGCAAGAGTTGGCGGAGCTCATTCTTTGAGGGGCCGTATCTGTTCAATCAGTTAGTGAGTATGGGTGTCCTTGTCGATACGTTCGAGACCGCGGTTACCTGGGACCGATTCGAAGAAATGCACACTGCGCTGACGCGAGCGGTACAGAACGCGCTGACCGAGGCGTGTGGGATGGGTGTGCTGTCCTGTCGGTTTACTCACGTCTATCCCGATGGGCCCGCACCCTACTACACATTTCTTGCACCTGCTGAGGATGGCCGAGAACTTGAGCAGTGGCGAGCCGTAAAATCTGCTGCGGCTGATGTGCTGATGGAGTATGGGGCGACAATCACGCATCACCATGCAGTCGGGCGTGTACATCGGGACTGGTACGAACAAGAGCAATCAGCGACCTATTTGGATGCTCTCTGGTCAATGAAACGAACGCTTGACCCCGCTGGAATTATGAATCCCGGTGTCCTACTGAAAGAGCGTGAAATACGTCGCTGATTCCGTACAGAATCCATTTGGCCTTGACCTTCCGTGTCGTTC
>PUNZ01000121.1 GCA_003551945.1 Halovenus sp.
CGTTAGTAGTTCTCCGGGTACCAACTCACTCATAGCGGAAGGCCCCCCGTCGTGTGCGTGTTGGGTGGTCTGTGTAGGTCGCTGTCATAACGGTTCTGTAGTCGGACAACGGTAGTAAAAGTCTTTCTTTTAGTGCATATCTCATTGAGTAAATGGATATTTGCGAAATATTGATGCGGTATACCGGCGTAAAACTGGACAAATAATGGACTTGGTCATACTGTGTGCTAATTTACATTGAATAGCAGTCTGATGTTTACAAATTGAACCGAGAGGTTCCAAGCGACTGCCTAGGCGCATCCCACGGTGTTGAACGTCAACATCGTAGACCGCGCGAGCCATTGACTCGCCTGTCGACCGGCTCCCGATTGAACTGTTTTACTTATAACTGTCGTTTCGATGCCGAATCACTGTGTTGAGTCGACCACAAATCGTGAAATTTTCTACAAACCCGAGCAAAAGCCTCGATTATTATATTTGTACACTATATGTGCCTGAAAAACGTATTCAACAACCTAAATTGGGAGAATGCATATAAAAATAGAAATATCGTTAAAATATAAGGATATTCATACACCTTTCAGCTACATCCAGAATATATTTTATTACCTTGAACTGACTGAAAACATTTATGTATATGACACCAGTTCGGCGCTTTGTCGAAAATGAGTCGACGAACAACGACCAAAACGGCTGACCAGGTTGCAAACGCACACAATTACAACAAAACAGTGGGTGATTTTCAATGAATAATCCAAACGTCTCCCGTCGCTCCGTGCTGGCTGCTGCGGGGACTGGCCTCGGTATCTCGCTTGCAGGCTGTACCGGCGGTGGCAGCGACGGCCCAACGGTTGGTATTCTCGAAGATCGCTCAGGTGAATTCCAACTCAACGGCACCTCGAAATGGCAGGCAACCAAGATGGCGATCGACGAAATCAATGAGGAAGGCGGTATTCTCGGCGAGGAAGTCGAATACATCGACCCTGACCCACAGTCGGACAACCAGCGCTACCAAGAACTAACCGAACAGCTGATTCTTCAAGACGAAGTCGACGCGCTGTGGGCCGGCTACTCCAGTGCGACTCGTGAAGCGATTCGTCCAATCATCAACGAGCACGAACAGTTGTATTTCTACACCACCCAGTATGAAGGCGGTGTCTGTGACAACACCATCTTCCCGGTCGGGTCCACAGCCCGACAGCAGTTGGGTATCGTCACACCCTACTTGGCAGACGAGTACGGCGAAGATATCTACATTATCGCGGCCGACTACAACTTCGGCCAGCTTTCGGGCGACTGGGTGAATGTGATGGCCGAAGAAGAAGGCTACAACATTGTTGGCGAAGAGTACATCCCGCTCGAAGAAACGGACTTCTCGTCGGTTATCAACCGGATTCAGGACGAAGACCCCGATTTCATCATGTCGATGCTTGTCGGGAACAACCACGAGAACTTCTACGACCAGCGAGCCTCCAACGATCTCACGATCCCAATTGGCACCTCAACCACCCTCGCACAGGGGTATGAGCACCGACGGTACGACCCACCAGCGCTCACCGATGTGTATGCAGGTGTGAGCTACATGGAAGAACTCGGTGACGAACGTGGAGAGGGCTTTGTCGACGACTTCTATGATCGGTTTGAGGATGCTAACTACCTCAACCAGGAAGCCCAGAACAACTACTTCTCGGTGTACATGTGGCGCGATGCCGTCGAAGAGGCTGGCACGTTCGACCAACAGGCGGTTATCGAAGTGCTCGAAGAGGGCGTCGAAATCAGTGCGCCATCGGGTGATATCACACTTGATGGTGCAACCCATCACGTAACTCATCAGATGCGTGTGGCCCATGCCGATGAGAACCACGACATTACGTTCTCAAATGAAGAAGTTATCGAGCCGTCGTTCCTCCGTGAGGAAGTCGAAGGCGGAGACGGCTGTAACCTCCCAGAAGAGGACATGACCACCCAGTACGAACCTGGTGACGTGTACGATATCTAATGACATACACACTACGAACAGTGCCACGCCTATCAGGTGGTGAGCAATGGTAGTCGACTCGACAGCACTCTACGGGCTGTTGGCGCTCATGTTCCAGTTTTTCAATAGCTTCGCGTTTATTGTCCTCGCGACGGTCGGGCTAGCGATTATCTTCGGGATGATGGGCGTTATCAATCTCGCTCACGGCGAGTTCATTCTCGTGGGCGTCTACGGGACAGCACTCGTCTTCCATGCGGGTATTCCCCTACCGGTTGCAATGATCGCTGGCGTTGCGATTACGGTGGTGTTCGGTATCATCGTCGAGCGCACTATCGTCCGTCATTTTTACGACCGGCTGTTGGATTCGATGGTTGCAACGTGGGGCCTTGCCCTAGTTATTGCCCAGCTCCTGTTGATCGTCTTCGGGTCTAGCCTCGGGAGTATTTCGACGCCGATGGGGAACGTCGCATACGGACCCTACACATCGTCGATCTACCGGAGCATATTCCTCCCGGTGGTTGCCGTGTTGATGCTTGTCGGCCTCTATGTGCTGTTTACGCGCACGGAATTCGGCATCAAAGCCCGTGCAACAATCGAAGACCCAGAAACAGCTCGCGCAATGGGGATTGATACTGATCGGATGTATGTTGCGACGTTCGGTATTGGCTCTGGACTTGCTGGGCTCACCGGTGCACTGTATGCGCCTGCACTCGGATCAATTACCCCAGATCGCGGCAGCACGTTCCTCATCGAGGCGTTCATTGCGGTCGTCGTCGGTGGTCCTTCGGTGATTATCGGAACCTTGTCGGCTGCAGGTCTGCTGAGTGTGTTCAACGCCGTTGGAAGCTTCCTTGCAGGAACCTTTGTCGGCCAGATGCTCATGCTACTGGTTGCGATTGTTGCCCTTCGGATGCTCCCCAACGGCATCACCGGCTACGTCAAAGACTGGCAGCAACGCCGGAGGGCTGAAGAATGAGCGAAACTGCATCAGCCTCGATTGTCGACCGCATCCGCGGCCGACTCGAAGGACCGAACACAATCGGAAACTCGACACCGTTTTGGGTTGGCCTTGGAGTCGTCTTTGCGGCGCTGGCGGTGTTCCCGCTGTTGACGGACCCCTACACGGCACGGCAGTCCTCACGCTACTTTGCGCTGGCGTTTCTCGGATTGAGCCTCTGTTTCGTCTGGGGCTACAGCGGAATCCTGAGTTTCGGACAGGTTGCTTTCTTCGGCGTTGCAGCCTACACGTTCGGTGCCATCGGAATCAACTTCTCGTCGGCCACCGGTATCGGTGCAGCCACTATCGGTGCAGTCGCAGTTGGAACACTGTTTGCAGCAGTTCTAGGCTACTTCATGTTCTACGGTGGTGTTCGGGACGTCTACGTGACGATCCTAACGCTGGTCGTCGCGCTCGTCTTGCATACGTTTATGGCCCAGACGGCTGGCAGCGAGTGGGCGATCGGTGATGCTCAACTCGGCGGGTTTAACGGGATGACAGGCATCCCTGATTTGACGCTCGGCGTTGGTGCAAGCGGCTTCGTCTTTGATGGCATTGAACTCTACTACGCGTTGCTGTTCGGATTGTTTGTGACCTATCTCGGACTTCGCGTGTTGGTGAACAGTAGCTTCGGGATGACGATGGTTGCAATCCGTGAAGACGAAGAACGAACCGCGACGTTCGGCTACGACGTACCGTTCATCAAGCTGGTCGTGTTCACCATCGGGGGCGCGCTAGCCGCTGTTGGCGGCGTTTTCTACGCCAGTTGGGGCAACTACGTCGACCCGACCGTCTTTGGGATCGCGTTTGCCGCACTTCCCGTTATTTGGGTGAGTGTTGGCGGCCGCGAATCACTACTCGGTGCGCTCGCAGCAACGGTCGCAATCGAGCGCATGCAAACTGGGCTCTCCGGCGGTGTTGGTGATTTTCTCGGCCCCGAGTGGGCACTTGTAATTGTCGGTGGCTTGCTGTTGGTGGTCATCATGTTCATGCCTGCCGGAGTCGTCCCGACACTCGATTCTATCATAAAAGAACAACTCGCCCAACGGAGAGGACAGTCATCGTCTCCTACAGCGACAGAGGAGGCCAGCGACTGATGTCGACCAATAGACAGACCAAGTACAGACCACGTGTCTGTAAGAACATTCCACCAGAGCAACCATGAGTTCATCAAGTGATCCAACAGTTCGACAGACCCCAGCAGTCGCCGCAACCGGCGATGCGACAGACACCATCTTAGCAACTACACAACTCACCAAGAAGTTCGGTGGGCTCACTGCCGTCGACAATGTCGACTTTACAATCGATGACGGCGAAATCCGCTGTCTAATCGGTCCCAACGGGGCTGGCAAAAGTACGCTCTTAGAGCTGATCACCGGTCAACTTCGGCCAACTAAGGGCGGGATCTACTTCGATGGCCAAGATCTCACAGATCTCGAACCCCACGAGCGGATCGATACAGGAATCAGTGTTAAATTCCAGTCACCGCACGTCTATGAAAACCTCACTGTAGAGCAGAATCTCCGGATTCCGCTCCAGCGGACCGACCGTGATACCGACGCCGTGCTCGAACAAACGCTCGAAGAGATTTCACTCACAGAGCAGGTTGAGATGACTGCGGGGGACCTCTCACATGGCCAACAACAGCGACTGGAGATCGGAATGGCGGTCACGCTCAACCCGACGTTGATGCTGCTTGACGAGCCGGTCGCCGGTATGTCGGTCGAAGAGACCCGCGAGGTCGCCGAACTTATCAGGTCGCTACACGACGACGGGATGGCGTTTGTCGTTGTCGAACACGATATGGAGTTCGTCACCGAAATCTCCGACCAGGTGACAGTGTTAAACCAGGGACAAATCTTCCGGCAAGGACCAATTGAGGAGATTAAAGCCGACGATGCTGTTCGCCGGATCTACCTGGGTGAGAACGCATGAGCCTGCAGATTTCGAACCTCTCGGCTGGCTATGACGGCACTCCCATCCTCCGAGATATCGACTGTACGGTCGCAGATGGCGAAATCGTCGGCGTTGTCGGTCGCAACGGTGTTGGCAAAACGACGCTGCTTAAATCGGTTATGGGATTGTTAACCCCTGACGGTGGCCGCGTCGAGTTCAACAGCACCGATCTAACTGACGAACCGGCAGATGTCCGCGCCCGCGGTGGAATCGGCTACGTTCCACAAGGCCGAGACGTGTTTCCCGGACTAACCGTCGAACAGAATCTGCTGATCGGCGAAAATGTCGGCACCGGCGAGGAGACGCTGTACGACCGTGTTTACGAGTATTTCCCGATTCTCGAAGAGCGCGCTGATCAAGACGCAGGCACCATGAGCGGCGGCCAACAGCAGATGCTCGCCATCGGTCGTGCCATTATCGGCGGTCCTGACCTGCTTTTGGTCGACGAACCCTCCGAGGGTGTCCAGCCCTCGATTGTTCAGTCGATCACCAAAGACCTCAGGCGGATCAACGAGGAACTCGGAACGACAATTCTCTTCGTTGAACAGAATCTGTCGGTGATCCAAGGACTCGCCGACCGCTGTTATGCGATGGACCACGGTACAATCGTCGACGAACTTGATGGTAATGAGCTCGCAAACCGCGCGCAGCTCGAAGAGTATCTGGTCGTCTGAGATTCGCTGCACTCTTTTATACCGGCCAGTACAACCGACCGAACACGGATTCAATCTACGGTCACTATTCTCACTGGGTGCCGACTCTAAGAGCCACGGGTGCTGTTGCTCACACGTCGGAAAACAAAACGAGATGGCAGCTTAGCGAGCTGCGGCGGCGACGCGTTCGCGTTCTTCCTTCTGGTTGATCGCGTACGTGCCAACGTCGTAGTCGGCTGCACCGGTGAGCTGCTGGGCGAGTGCTTCGGCAGCGCTTGTTTTCGATTTGTAGCTGGCGTTTTTCGTTCCTTCGGCAATGTATTTCAGTGCCTCGTCGACACGTCGCTGTGGGGCGACGTCGACGGCTTTCGGCACCGAGATCCCACCGTATTTGAGCCGAACGGTCTCCTCACGCGGGGCGGCGTTCTCGACGGCCTCGACAAGCACCTGAACGGGGTTTTCGTCGGTCCGTTCGTGAACCTCTTCGAACGCCTCGCGGACGATTTTGGTCGTCCGCTGTTTTTTGCCTGTGTTCTCTTCGGTCTGCATCAGGCGGTTGATGAGTCGCTCAACGACCGAGATCTCGCTTTTCTTGAACTGCTTGGAAGCGTGTCGACCCATCGTGTGGGCGATGGGAGTAACGTTGAGATACCGTTTGGTCGATGGATCGGCGTACTCGATCTCCGAGACGTCCCAGACGCCGAACAGGAGCGCGCCTTCGACAGCCGACTCTTCTGTATCGTCGGCTTCAGCTTCGGCGTCGGCAGCCTCGGCTTCGGCGTCGACTTCCTCGTCAACGTCCTCTTCGGGTGTGGCTTCGCTCTCGGACATTATCGCACCGGTTTCTCGGCGTTGCCGCGAACGAGTTCGATCATCGAGACGCCGTTTACTTTCTCGACTTTGTAGTTGACACCCGAAAGGTCGCCCATTGCACGACCCTTCGCGCCACCGATCCCTGCGATTGTGACCTCGTCGTGTTCGTCAATAAACGAGATTGCGCCGTCACCGGGACAGAAAGCGGTGACCTGCTTGCCGTTTTTGATCAGCTGCACACGAACACATTTTCGAATTGCGGAGTTCGGCTGCTTTGCTTCGATACCGACCTTTTCGAGGACGATACCGCGTCCCTGCGGTGCGCCTTCGAGTGGGTCCGACTTCTTTTTGAGCC
>PUNZ01000173.1 GCA_003551945.1 Halovenus sp.
ACAAGCGAACACAGTCAGAGTGGGTCGATGCTGTAGGACACGCTAAGCGGCAAGCGACTGAAGAAGGCGTCGACGACTGGAAGCAATTCTGTGAGCACTCGCCACAGCCACTTGATGAGGCAGTCATTACGGCTGCCCGAGATCTCTATTGTGCGGGAACGAACCAATACATTGAGCGAGAGGTGTTCGATGCACCCAGCCTATCTGATGCAGTGACCGCCATAGAACAACTTTAATCCGGTCTTTTTTCCCAGAGCGCCACAGATTGAGCAAAAGTTAAGGGAGCAGTCTGAGATGGCTTACCCATCGAAGGGGTGCATATGGGAGCATCCGAAGGTCAGGGCTAGCTGGAACCACAATACAAAACAGAGGCAGCTAGTTCATTGCAGGGGCATGAGATGGTGACAGAGCAACTCGTACTGGGCGGCGCACTGTATCTCAGTCTCATCTTTGCAGCGATGTTTTTCGCTTACTGTCTGCAACGAATAGCGACTCGAGGCGCTCGGTCGTTGATGGTGATGTTTCTCGGCGTCCTTATCTGGGTAGCGGCCGATATCGTCCAGTATCACACCGCTGGTGAGCTGGCACCCACTATCGGTGTTTCGCTTCGATTGCTCGGCCCCGACATTTTGGTCATTGGTGCGTTTTTGTTCGCGCTTGAGTATACCGGTCGGGAGAAATATGTGACACCGGCCGTAGGCATCGCTCTCGCAATAAAGCCGCTTCTTTCGCAGGCGCTCTTTTTCTCCCCGTATAGGACGGAGTTCATCCAACTGCTGGGTCAGGAGATATTTGTCGGCTATGATTTTGCGATGACGCCCCTCTTTACCGCCTATACGCTCTATAATTGGTCGTTCATTGTCCTCAGCCTGCTCTTGCTCGGACACATGATGGCCCGGTCACACTATCCGCGCCAGCGACAGATTATCGTCTTGTTGATTGCGTTTCTTATCCCGTTGGCACTCAATGTTGTTGCCCGTGGCGGGGTCGTTGTCTCGGATGTCACGTCGATGAGTTTTGTCTTGACCTCAGGATTGTTCATGTATGCGACCTTCCGATTGCGCCTCATGGAAGCACTCCCAGTGGCGCGACAGCGGGTCTTAGAAGAAATTGATGACCTCGTCTTAATTCTCGACGAGAATGGGACGGTTGTGACTGTCAACGAGGCTGCAAAGCAAACCCTGAACAACGGGAACAGTCTCGAAGGAACCACTGTCGCTACTATCTTTGACGTGGATGATACCAAATCACTCCGAGACCGCCAGTCCGAGCCAATCGCACTCTCCGTCGATGACGAGCAGTTATATCTCGATTTGAATCGGTCAGTGCTTGAGGATTTTCGCGGGAATTTCGTCGCAGAGGTATTGGTATGCCGAGATATTACGGATGCACGGGAGCAAGCGCTCAAATTGCGGGACCGTGAAGAAGACCTCAACCTATTGAAAGACTTACAGAGTCGGTTTCTGAGACATAACCTGCGCAACGAATTGAACGTCGTGCAGGCACACGCACAGATGCTCCTCGATGAAGACGACCCAAAACAGCGCCAACTACAGGAGATTATTACAGAGCGGACTGAGAAAATCCTTGACTGGAGTGTGAAAGCCAGAGCTATCGAACAGCTTATCGAAGCCGAAGATACCATCGAATATGACCTATACCGGTTGATTACCACGGTCGTTAGCGATGTTGCACAAACGTACGACGACGTAACCTTCATGACCGCCGTTGAAACGACGTCACGGATTACCGCAGTCCCGCAGTTAGAACGAGCACTCGAAAATTTGCTCGAAAACGGAGCAGAGTACAACGATTCTGAAAGTCCGAGAGTGACGGTGACCGCAGAAGAAGTTGGCGACCACGTTGAAATACGTGTCCAAGATAACGGACCTGGAATCAACGCAGCGGAGCTAGAGGCGATTCGAGATCGCGAAGAGGCACCGCTTAAGCATGGCAGTGGCTTCGGTCTCTGGTTAGTCTACTGGGTGATGCACAAATCTGCGGGAGAAATGGAATTTGAGACCTGCAGTGAGGGGACAACCGTTACGTTGAAATTCGAAACAGCGTGAGCCAGAGTTGCCGAAATATCGACAGCTAGAACTCCATATCCGCAACCGGACCCCACCGTTTGTCGTTGTAACTTCGCTGTTGTTCCGTATTAAATTCGTGTTCGATACGTTGCCTGAGCGTCTGTTTCCCCTGTCGGTCGATGCTCGCCAGCTCGTCGGCTTTTGCAACCGCAAGCGGTGGGCCACGCTCGCGTGCAATCTCTGCGAGTAGTTGTGTTGTAAGTTGGTTACGTAACTCACTCTCTTGGGTAAACGCATAGGGCGCTTCGATGCGGTAGACGAGGTCATCACGTGGGTCGTAGACGATACAAAAGCTGACCTCGTAGGCCTCATCGTCAAACTGACGGTCATAGGAGATTGCGAGTTCATCGCTGGACAGGACCCCATCTGTCCCAACTCGGGAGCGAAACCACCCGGTAAACGTGAGACAGTCGGTCAACCGCTCGCCTCGGTCATCCCGGCGGGTAAGAACTCGCCTGAACAGGCCTTCATCGTTAACCCAGGGTGTACTGAGGACGTTCCGGAGTTCACGAGTAATGGCTTTTGAGGCACTGTTTTTGACGAATCCAACAAGTGGGATGTTCCGCTCGATGAACGTCTCGACGAGTTCGAGATAGTTCTGAATAACCCCCGTGAACTCGGTTTCTTCGATAATGAGGCGTTTCAGCTGAGGGTCTCGTTCAACCCATTTCAACAGCCCTGTCGGATACAGTGGGCCATCAAGGATGAGTAAGTCGTCAACGATAGCAGCATTGTCGAGTGCGTGTTCGCTTTCTGCTCGGTAGAGTGCTAGCGCGTGGACGACAGTCTGCTCATAGCGGTCAACTCGGGGCGCATGCAGAATACGTCGGCGTCCGTAACCGCGGTCGATACCAAGCCAATCTTCGGAGAGATTGAGCGTAGTATCGTTTGAGTGGACGGTCATCACGATCGTCCGACCGCGATGAAGTTCGATGCTTGTCGGGACAGCGGCCATCGCAGCCTGTGAGACGTCGATAACCAGCCCGTTGTTGAACGTCGTCGGATTGATTGTCCCAGCGTCAAGGCCGTGTTGGGTCGGAAATGGTGATTCCGTGAGTGCAATATCTGCAATCGGTACTTTCCGTCGTCGGTGCTCACCTATCGGTTCAAGCACAACACGACCATCTCGGTAGAGGGGGTCGAGAAACTCTTCAAAAGCACGGTCGGCGAGTGCCGACTGGTCCGTTTCATCAACCTGCTTCGTCACGCGGCCGGCAAGGTCCGCGATTCCGTCCACGTGGACGGGGTCGAGTGTCATACTCTTCGTACTGGAGGGCCAATCATAAAGCTGGCCGAGACCAGTCTCAGTGTTCAGATAACTAAAACCGCTCTTTCAGCGTACCTCGTTTTAATACGGGGATGCGTTGAACGTTGGATATGAACCGACGAACGCTTCTCGTAGGAACGGGAACGCTCGCAACTGCCGCATTGGCTGGCTGTGTCGGCGATAATGGAAACGACGACGAAGACCAAACAGCAGGGAACGGCAATAGTACGAGTTCAGAAAACAGCAACAGTCGGACTATTACCGTCAGCAACGGCGGCGAAGCGGAAGCCGAACCAGACATGGCAACCTTCGAAACAAGCGTCCAAGAGCGCGGTGACTCGACGCAAGCGGTTCGAAATACGCTCTCGGAACGGTCAGACCAACTGTACGATGCCCTGATTGCATACGGACTTGACGAAGATGCCGTAACCACGGGCGAATTTAATGTGAGACACCGGGTTGATTATCGCCGCTTCGAAGAGGAACACGGGAGACCACCGGAAAGCGATTCTGAGCTGGAGGAATACACCTACTACGAGGGAACACATTCGTTCACCGTTGAAATTGAGGTAGTTGACGACGTTGGGGACGTAATCGACACAGCCATCGATGCTGGAGCGGACGATATCAGCCGAATTAATTACACGCTCTCTGATGAAAGACGGGATGAACTCAGAGAGGAAGCGCTTGAGGAGGCACTGTCGTCAGCGGAGACCGAAGCCGAGTTCATCGCGAGCGAAGTCGATGCCGCAGTCGTCGACGTGAAACAAATCGATAGTTCCGGCGGAACCGTCTCTCCGGTCAGAGAAAGCTATGAGATGGACGATGATGTTGTAGAAGATGACGCTTCGACTGAGCTTCATCCCGACGATGTTTCCGTATCGGCTAGCGTCGAGGTCGTCTACCTGATTGAGTGACTGGCAAAGCAGACTCAGATTGGTTACTCGAGGAGCGAGTCAAGGATAGCGGCTGCATTGTGACGAACTGGGTCAGTAACCGGAACACCCAGTTCGGCTTCATACTCGGAAAGAGCCGAATCTGCCTCATCGGGGGAGAGGTCATAGGTGTTCAAGACGCCAGCATCAACGGTTGCCGGTGAAACTGGCGCAGCAACTCGTTCGTATAACTCTGCGTACGTCTTTGGGTCTGGCAGTGCAAACGATTCGTAGCTGCCAACCGTCTCACGCCCCGCTTCATGACAGAGAACGAGCGAGTCAGGTTGTGCTCCATGCAATATGGCAGTTGTCACGCCCGAATACGCCGGGTGGGTGAGTGCTCCCTGTCCCTCCACGATAATAACATCTTCTGCATCCGCTTCCTTTACCAGTCGTTCGGTAGCACCAGCAGCAAAATCAGCGATAGTTCGGTCGATTGCTATCCCCCACCCAGCGACCATAATTCCGGTCTGACCGGTCGGCGCAACTGCAGCATCAAGCCCCCGCTCTCGTGCAGCATCCCGCAGTTCAAACGAGGTTGTCATCTTTCCGGTTGAACAATCCGTCCCAACAGTAAGCACGACCTGTGCGTCTACGTCACTTGCTGTTCCTTCTGCAACTGTCAGGTCCTCCGGCGGCTCTCGGACGTCACGGAGGGAAACACCGTGCTCTGCAGCAAGGTCGCGTAACTCATCGTCTGTTGAGAGGAGATAATGTAAGCCGGCGATGACATCGCAGCCACGTTCAATTGCTGCACGGACATCAGGTCGCCAGGAGTCGTCGAATCCGCCGCCGATGGGTGCAATGCCAATAATAAGAGCATCACATTCCGGCACATCCTCCATCTGGGAGACGATTGGTGCATCCTGGACATCCGGCAAGTAATCACTCACAGCAGCTCCTGTGCTGTCTCTGTCAAGAACAGCGACGATATCGTGGTCACTGTAGCGAAGAACCCCCACCGCAGTTTTCGCACGGTCGGGAAACTGTTCATGGGCAAGTAACGCAACGCGCATACACCTACCGCGGAGGCACGGATAGTTAATCGTACCGGAGCAAATCGAGCACCGCAAAGCGTCGGGCTTTAGTCGACAGACACCGGAAAGAGGGACAGATGGCCCGCTACCATATCGAGACCTACGGGTGTACGGCAAATCGTGGGGAAAGCCGCCAGATTGAGCGGTCGCTCCGCGAGGGAGGTCACCACCGCGTGGACTCTCCCGAGGAAGCCGACGTTGCAATCCTCAACACCTGCACGGTCGTGGAAAAAACGGAGCATAATATGCTTCGGCGGGCAAAAACCCTTGATGAGGAAACGCCAGCAGACCTCGTAATTACGGGCTGTATGGCGCTTGCACAGGGAGCGGAGTTTGAACAGGCAGATATCAACGCAGACATTCTCCACTGGGACGAGGTTCCAGAACACGTTAGAAACGGCGAGTGTCCGACCCCAACACCGGATACCGACCCGATTGTCGATGGCGTCGTGGGAATTCTCCCGATTGCTCGCGGCTGTATGAGCGACTGTTCGTACTGTATTACGAAACACGCCACCGGAAAAATTGATTCGCCACCTGTGGAGAAAAATGTCCAGAAGGCACGCGCGCTGGTCCATGCTGGAGCCAAAGAACTCCGAATCACCGGGCAAGATACCGGCGTCTACGGCTGGGATACTGGTGAGCGAACGCTCCATACATTGCTTGAGCGAATCTGTACGGAAATCGAAGGCGAGTTCCGTGTCCGCGTTGGGATGGCAAACCCAAAGGGCGTCCATGGCATCCGTGACGAACTGGCAGCCGTGTTTGCCGAACACGACAAGCTGTATAACTTCCTCCATATCCCCGTACAATCGGGGAGCAACAGCGTGTTGGGAGATATGCGACGCCAGCACCAAGTCTCGGAATTTATCGACGTTGTCGACACGTTTGATTCGTATCTCGATGAGTGGACGCTCTCAACGGATTTTATCGTTGGCTTCCCGACCGAGACCGAGGAAGACCACCAGCAATCGCTTGACTTACTCAAAACGGTCAAACCGGAGAAAATCAACATCACACGGTTCTCAAAGCGGCCTGGAACGGACGCAGCAACGATGAAAGGGCTGGGTGGACAGGTCAAAAAGGACCGCTCTCGGGAGATGACCGAATTAAAAATGGAGGTCGTCGGTGAGGCACATGAGGCGATGGTTGGAACCATCAGGGAAGTCCTGTGTGTCGAAGATGGGACTGATGACTCGCTCGTTGGCTACGACCAATCCTATCGGCAGGTGGCGATTCCCGGTGCCCAATCACAGGGCGTTTCGCTCGGTGACACGGTTTCCTGTGAAATTACCGGGCATAACACCGTCTACGCGCTGGGTGAACTCGTAGAGACAAAAACGACCCAAACCGCTTAGAACTCCGCAAACGTCGGGCTCTTAGACTCACCGGGGAAAGCATCAACAGGAACGGATTTCTGGTCACCAGAGGTCATATCCTTGAGCGTTACCTCTCCGTTTTCGAGGTCTCGCTCACCGACGATGACAACAAGGTCTGCGTTAATGCTATCTGCATAATCCAACTGGGCACCGAAACTTCGGCCAGCAATATCCGCCTCCACGATGTTGCCCCCAGCGCGGAGGTCTCGGGCAATACGGGCCGCAGTTGGCCGAGTGTCACCAACCTGCAGGACGTAATAATCCGTCGTAACGCTCTCCTCCGGCCAGACACCGGCGCGCTGACAGAGCAACGAAAGCGTTGCGTGACCAGGTGCAAACCCAACGGCAGGTGTCGGCTGTCCCCCAAAGCCTTCGATGAGTGTATCGTACCGACCGCCACCGAAAACTGCGCGTGAGACTTCGCCCGTGGAGTCGAAACATTCGAACACAACGCCAGTATAGTAATCAAGCCCACGGGCGGTCGTCAGCGAGACCGTACAGTGCTTTCGAACCCCGAAATCCTCCGTTGCCGCAAGCACGTTCTCTAGGTTTTCGACAGCCTGTTCGACCCGGTCTGTCCCGGCAAAGTCGACCAGTTCGTCAAGTGAATCCGCTGGCGTGGTGAGAAGCTCATCAAATTCGCGGGCTTGTGAGTCGCTCAATCCAGCATCGGTAAGGAGTTCGAAATACTGCCCTTCATCAATCTTTGCCCGTTTGTCGACAGCCCTGATTGCGGCAGTTGTATTGACATCTCCAAACGTTTCGAGCAATCCACCGAGAATATCACGGTGAGATACCTTGAAGTCGAAATCTTCGCTACTCAGTCCAAGTTCGGTCAACCCATCTGCTGCGACCGCGAGAATTTCCGCATCCGCGGCAGGGTCAGCAGAGCCAAAAATATCGACGTTGGTCTGGTAAAACTCACGGAAGCGGCCCTGTTGTGGCTCTTCATAGCGCCAGAATGGACGCGTGGACATCCATTTAATCGGCTTCGACAGTTCCTGTTGCTTTGCGACAACCATCCGGGCAACTGTTGGGGTGAGCTCTGGCGTCAACGCAAGTTTGCGGCCACCTTTATCCTCGAAGGCGTAGAGCTCTTCAAGAATCTCGTCGCCGCTTTTATCGGCATACATTTCAGCCCGTTCAAGCGCTGGTGTTCCAATTTCCCGAAAGCCGTACTGGCGGGCAACCGTCTCGATGGTATCCGTAACCTGCCGCCGCGCCTGCATCTCTTCGGGATAGAAATCTCGAAATCCCTTGATTCGGTCGTACATACCCGGCGTTTGACGAGCACGCGCTTGAAAGCTTCTCTCTCAGGTTGAACGCTGGGCACGAACGCAGCAGCATAGACGATACATTAAATATGATGGTTTTTGATGATGTGTGTATGCGACGGCGACGATTGTTGACAGTTGCAGGGGGAACAGTAACAATTGCACTTGCAGGGTGTCTCGACGAGGACGATGAGGAGATGCTAGAAGATGACGAAGACGTGGATGATGACGAAGACATAGCTGATGATGGGGACGATGCTGACAATGGGGATGACGACAGCGAGGAAGTCGAACCGGATTTGGAAGGCATTACGATAGATGTTGACGAACCAGTCATCGAAGTCGAAGACGAGGCAGTGGCCACAGTAATCGCACAGTATGACGATGGGTCAGAGGAGACAGTCACCGACGAGGCGATTATTACAAGCGACGATGAGAGCATCGCTTCGGTCGCTGATGGAGCAGTGACTGGAGAGGCCGAAGGAACGATAACGCTGCTTGCGGAGTATGAGGGCTTCGAGGATACGGTGGAGGTCGAAACAGAGGATGATGACGAAGAAGATGCAGAGCCGTTCGAACTGGGCGACAGTTTTGAAGCGGAGGGGGTTGGCGGCTATATTTCATTCGCCGAAGATACCGAAGCGGAAGCTGAAGAAGAAGGGCTTGCGTTCCCAACTGCGGACGAAGACGGTGAAGCAATCGTCGTCGAAGCGACGGTCGACGGAGAACGTTGGGAATCCACATCGGTGGAGTTCCCGGATGTTGATACTGGTACTGCTGAGGCAGCCATCGCGGCAGTGGATGGCCTCTCGGGCGAGATAGACCTCGACAGCGGAACCATGACTGCAGAGGGCACGCTCGAAGTAACCGTGGAGGGTGATGATTCGTTCGAATTTGCAATTGCTGCGACCACCGATAACAGCGGTGAACTGAGCGGTGAGGTCGATGCTGAATTCACACCAGCGGCCGTGACAGTCGTCGATAACGAGTTTATTGTCGAAGATGAAACAGGGAATGTGATTGTCGATAACGTTCTTGACCTCCCTGCTGACGAACCCGGTGAGAACTGGCTTACGCTCACTTTCGAACTAACCTCCGAGTGAACAGGTACTGTTGGGCGTAGCGTTCGTCTATTTGCGGCTCAAAACGTGCGATTGCGTGTGTTTCGGAAAGAGCTCTTCGACGAGATCCGGCGAGTGTGTTTCGGCGATAAGTGCCCGGATTTCTGTCTCGTAATCACCTTTCGGAATCAGTTCCGAGGGGCCGGATTCGACGACCAGTCGTTCTTCGACGAGTGCGTCGATAGCCTCCCGGCCATAGCCAGCGAGCGGTGAAAGATATGACACCCCGAATCGGTCTTCCACACTCTGTGCCAGCGACCGGTCGATAGTCGGAACGCGGTCATCGCGGCGCGTGCCGTCTGCAATAACGCTGTAATTCGTTTGTCGAGCAACTGCTTCGAGTGCTTGCTCGTGGATAAACTGGATGCCGTTACGTGGGAAGCCGTCCGCAATGATTTTCTCCGCGGCAGTTTCGGCAATCTCGCGGTCAAGTTCGACCAGCTGCGCTGAGAGTCCGACGCCTCTCGCAGCCTCCATTGCGTGGGTGTAATCATCGGTAATCCCGCAGCTACAGCAGAGAGCGGTGACGTCGTAAAACGGGTCGAGAAGCACGGCAGCGAGCGTCGAGTCTTTTCCACCACTGTACAGGAGACCGACCTCCATCTATCGACGCTTGATGTTGAAGCTTTTCGAGTCAGGCGTGATTTCTCTGAGGATTTGTTTCATCTGGTCCTCGTCGATTTTCCCCTGTACTCGGCCACTCTGTGCCAGTGCAACAACCTGCTGTTCAACCTGTTCACCGACTTGTGGTTTTGACATCTTGACCGTGTTCAGCCGTTTCCGTGCACCATCAGTGAGATGCTGTCGGAGGACTGCCTTTTTCTGTGCCTCCATCTGCTGGCGCTGGGCTTCTGCAGCCTCGTTTGCGCCCTCCTCCGACTGGGCCTGGTCCTGCAGTTCTTGAAGTTTCTGTTCACGAAGCCGTTCCAGTTCTTCCTCGTTCGGCTCGCCACTCATAGTACGTGTTTGTCTATTCTCGGGCAAAACGGTTTCGGAGACTCATGACAAATTCCATCGTCGCTAAAGTGGAGAAACACAGCCAAAGACCAATACCCGTTGAACCCATAGAATAGCCAATGAGCGAGCGGGAAAAAGAACTTGAACGTGACCTCCAAACCGACACAGAGTTCGATTTTTCGACTGAGTTCGGGAGCGTTCAGAACGAAACAGAGACCACGACACAGGCGACCGAAGCCGAGAGCGGTCGCGTTCGGAGTCGCCTGGGGTCAGTCGTTAACACGAAAGCCATTGTTGCCGCAGCACTCCTCTCTCTCCTCGGTGTGTTTCTCGTTGGACTTGTTCCGCTTGTTCCCGCAGTTGTAACGTCGATACTCGGAATATTTGTGGGCGTTTTTCTTTACGGAACAGTTGCACGAGATAGCCGGTACGTCGAAAGCGGCCTCGCGGGTGTCTTGGTCGGTGCAGGCTCTGCGCTCTGGAGCTATTTCCCACTGTCCGTGCTCGGCGCGAGTACAACGCTGCTCGGTATTGGCGTCGTTGGCGGTCTTGTTGCTGGGATTGCAGGCCATTATTTCGGTCGTGACTTACGAGATGGAATGACGCGGGATATCGAGCCAAAACAGTGACCAAAAAGCAGATGTTCGTTTTCAGCTATTGGATTTGGTGCTCATCAAAAAATCCGAGCAGTCGGTCGTTGACTGCACGTGAGTGTTCGATATAGCAGAGGCGCTTGCCTTCGACTGGCTCAAAAGTCCCTCGGGGAAGGTTTCCACCGAGTTCGCGACCAGCCTCCATCGAAACGAGCGGGTCAGAAACACCATGACAGATAAGCGCTGGACGGGTCAGTTCATACGGGTTGGTTAGTTCGAACGCTTCCATCGACTGGTGGAGCCGTTGTACCGTCTCTTGCGTTGCATCTTCTTCGACCCGCCAATCGGATATCTGATCGATAATTTCCGATTGTGCGTCACGAAAGGAGGAAGTGAACGCACCGGAAAGGGCGTCTGCAAATGCATCTTTGGTTCGCGTAGGGGGATACAAAGCGTTGAACTCCCCTGTATCAATACCCGAGGGGTCGCTGGCTGTGCCAAATACCGTCAGTGTGTGGGCGCGATTGAACCGGCGAGCATACTGAAGTGCAACCATCCCGCCAAGGCCAGCACCCACCAAATGAGCACGAGTGGTTTCGGTCGCTTTGAGAACTGCTTCGAGGTCCCCAACCAGTGTCTCGATATTGTATCCCTCCCGTGGGGTATCCGACCGTCCCACACCGCGCATGTCCCACACGAGCGTCTCATAGGGTCCTGCAACTGCGGGGGCTTGCCACCCCCACTGCCATGCACCGAACCCACAGTCACCGATGAATGCGACTGTCTCACCGCTTCCATCCAATTCGTAATAGAGGTCAACTCCGTCGTTGGTTGCGTACGGCACAATTATTCGTCAAAAACGCGGCTTTCAGTTTTCATGGCTTCGATTTGCTCAGCAGCTTTTTCTGCTTGTTCAGGGAACAGCGCGATTTCAACGGTATTTCCGCTTTCATCTTCACACGCAATTTTGACGCGTTCATCGCCAAACTCACGGATTTCGAGAGACGTTACGTCATAGAGCTTTGTCGTTGCGGTATTATTTGAGGTGCCAACGTGTTTCAACGAGCCGTCTTTCAGTTCGAACATAAAGTTGTCGAGGTCGATTGTTATCATAGCAACTCCTCAGAGGGGAGCAAAGTTAGGGTTTCGGACAGGGCCGCTATGTAGAGACGCGAGCTAGTCGTCTGCGCCTTTGTTCTGAGCGCTGCGGAATGAAGGTGGGTCAGGTTCTATGTGAGCATATTCGACGACTCGCTGACCCAGCGTTTCGACACGCTCTGCGAGGTCTTCATCACGAAATTCGCCGTCTTCAATCTCAGTGCGTGCTTGTGGAATGGCAACTTGATGTGGGACCACCCAGGCGTTTACCGACCGACAGACAGCACGGAGATGTTCAAGCGCCGGGGTTGGAAAACCGCCGCCAGCGACGGTCAACAGGCCAACAGTCGTGTCGGTAAACTCATCGAAGCCACAGTAATCGAGCGCATTCTTCAAGGCTGATGAGTATGAGCCATGGTACAGTGGCGTACCGAGAATGAGAGAATCAGCAGCTGTAAAGTCTGCTTTGAGCTGGGCGGCATCGCCAACCTCTCTGTTATCTGCATCAAAAACAGGTAAGTCATACTCTCGAAGGTCAACAAGCTGTGTCGTCGCGCCGTATTCACGGGATTCAGCAAGCGCATGCTTGACTGCAATTCGTGTGTAACTTTCGTCGCGTAGGCTACCGACCACGCCGACAATATGCGGGGGGGAAGACATTGTTCATTCTCAGATGTCAGTTACTAAAGTCCCGGTGATTTCCCACAATTCCTGTCAGCGAGCCGTTCGATATACTCAACAATCTCCCATTCCTGAGAGAGACTGTGGACTCGGAGTTTCAGTTCGAATTGGGTGTTTGTCAGTGGGCCGAGCAGTTCTGGCCGCCTGAGAGACGACGAACCAAGCCAGTCATCGTTGCCCGTCAACTCGGCACGAAGCGTCGGCGGTGGGATACGCTCGTTATCGAATGTAACGCCGAGGGACTCAGACAACGAGCCAACTTTGGAACAAAGCGATTGGATTCAAATCTGCTACACGTTGTCCGGAATGCCCCCGCCTCGTACGAATGGTATCGGGATGCTCTGCCTGAACCATCCTACCCGTGGCGGTACGTCAGAGACGCAGTCCACCAGGCAGCGGACCGCGGTCTGATTAAGCGCAGGCGTGGGCATGGTGGCCGAATCGAACTTAAGCGAAAGTGGACCTATCCTGAATGGGTTGAACGAATCGTTGCTATCGAAAATAAGCCTGATCTTGATGCGAGTGCCGCCCGTGACCTGGCCACCCAACTGGAACGAGATATTGCACTCTCACTTGCCGATGAAGTCTGGGTCGCAACAGCGACGACGGACGACTCAGTTGAGCCAGTGTTACTCACAGAGCGACCACAAGAGGCTGGGATTATGACAATTGACTCCGGAATCCGCGGTAAAGACAGCGCGGCAGTTGTCTGGCATCCGAGTACGCTCGATGTCTCCGCGCCGGGAACCCGAATTCTCGAACAACCAACAGGTGGCAAATATGATGCGTCTGCCTGTCGATTTGAGTACGTTTCGCCAGCGTGGAAAGCAACCAAGCGTCTAGAGATAGCCGAACGAGCATACGAGCGCGGCTGGCGGTCGTATCTCTCATCGATGCGTCCGGACTGTCGGTATTTTGAACTGCGACCCGAACCTGATGTGCCCAGACCCTACTGCAGCGCGAAAGCCTGTTACCAGACTGCCCGTGAGTGTGCTGGCTCGTGCGCGGCGTTCGAACCGGAACCACCGATGTGGCGACAGCACGGCTGGCCCATCACCGGCGGACCAGGTAATGGAATCAAACGGCTCTTGAGCGAACAGCGAGAACGACAGCGACCAAAGTAATTCCTTTGTGGGCAACCACATATTACCTACGAACGTAATTACCACTAAAAGTTGACTGAACTTAGTGCTCAGTCAGCACCACTTCGTGCGGCGGTTACCGGTTCGCCGGCCTCCAGTGTTGCGGAGTCTGGAAGTTCGGTTCGAACATCTGCCTCAGGATGTTCTTGGATGATTTCTGCGTACGCATCTGGAAGTACTCTGGTAAACTGCTCAACTGCATCGTCCCAATTATCGAGTAGTTCCGTCGCCCGTTCAGAGCCAGTGTAGGCAGCGTGGTTCTCAACGAGACGAGCGAGCATCTCGCGGTCGCTTTGGTCCAGCTCGTCCGATAGAGAGACCATCCCGGTGTTTGCGCGGTCTTCCAACGTCCCATCAGGGTTGTAAACATACGCAACACCACCGGACATTCCGGCTGCGAAGTTCTTGCCAGTTTCCCCGAGAACGGCGATTGCTCCTCCAGTCATATACTCACAGCCGTGGTCACCGACCGATTCAACAACTCCTTTGACACCAGAGTTACGGACGGCAAACCGTTCCCCTGCGGCACCGTTGATATAACATTCACCCTGCGTTGCACCGTAGAGGGCAACGTTGCCGGTAATGATGTTCTCGCTTGCCTTGTAGGAGGCTGACTCCGGGGTTCGAACGATTAATTTTCCGCCAGAGAGCCCTTTGCCAACGTAATCGTTTGCCGTTCCAACAAGGTCCATTGTCACACCATCTTGGACGAAGGCACCGAAGCTCTGTCCTGCCGTTCCATCGAAGCGGATCGTCGCAGTATCATTCGGAAGGCCAGCCGTTCCGTTCGCCTGTGAGATACGGTTTGACAGCGTTGCACCCACCGTGCGGTCGACGTTCGTAATCTCCGTATCGATGGTTACTGGTTCGCCATGTTCGATGGCCGGTTCAAGCTCAGCAAGCAGTTCCCAGTCGAGTTGCGAGTCGATGTCGTGGTTCTGCTCTTGGGTCTTATAGCGGTCGACGCCTTCCGGCCGGTCAGGTTCGACAAGCATGGATGATAGGTCAACTTTTTTCGCTTTCTCCTGGGTGACATCATCGCGCTGTCGAAGCACGTCAACCCGACCAATCATCTCATCGACCGACCGGAAGCCGAGTTCCGCCATAATTTCCCGGAGTTCCTGTGCCATGAACGTCATGTAGTTGATGACATGCTGTGGCTCTCCAGGGAATCGCTCGCGGAGCTTTTCGTTTTGTGTTGCGACACCGACTGGACAAGTGTTTTCGTGACACTGTCGCGCCATCACACAGCCGGACGTGACTAGAGATGCAGTTCCGAAGCCGTAGCCTTCCGCACCAAGCAACGCCGCAATGGCGACATCGCGTCCTGTTTTGAGTCCGCCGTCAGTCGTGACGCGAATCCGGTCGCGTAGACCAGTCGTACAGAGCAGTTGGTTCGCCTCTGCGACGCCAAGTTCCCACGGAATGCCTGCGTTCTTAATCGATGTTTTTGGCGAGGCACCTGTTCCGCCGTCATACCCCGAGATGTGCACAACATCTGCGTTTGCCTTGGCGACACCCGCAGCGATGATTCCAACGCCAGCTTCTGCAACCAGTTTCACGTTGATATCCGCCTCCGGATTGGCTGCCTTTAGGTCGCGAATAAGCTGTTTGAGGTCCTCAATTGAGTAAATGTCGTGAAGTGGCGGCGGTGAAATGAGTCCGACACCCGGCGTTGCATACCGGACGTGAGCAATCATCTCGTTCACTTTCTTGCCGGGGAGGTGCCCACCTTCGCCAGGTTTTGACCCCTGTGCCATCTTAATCTGCAGTTCGTCAGCGGCTGCCAGATAAGTCGACGTCACCCCAAACCGGCCCGACGCAACCTGCTTCGTCGAGCAGTCCTTTTCGGTATCAAAACGCTCGGGTGGTTCACCACCTTCACCAGTGTTCGCTGTCGCACCAAGACGGTTCATGGCGATTGCATTGTTTTCATGCATCTCCGGCGAGAGCGACCCGAGCGACATGGCGGAGGTTTCGAATCGTTTTACAATTTCTTCGATTGGCTCGACCTCGTCAATCGGAACGGAGTCTCTGTGTTCTGTCTCGAAATCAAGCAACCCACGAAGCGCGGCGAGCTGTTCAGTCTGGTCATTGATGAGTTCGGCAAATTCGGAGTAGGTTTCATAATCTCCCGTTCGGACAGCTCGCTGGAGCGTGCTCACTGTTTGTGGGTTCCACTGGTGATAAATACCGCCCGTCCGGTTCTCATACTCACCCACGCGCTCGAGGTTTGCCTCATCATCGCTCCAGGCAACCGCGTGACGGTCCAAGAGGTCGCTTTCGATTTCCTCAATGCCGATTCCCTGCGTTCGGTTTTCGGTTCCCTCGAAGTATTCGGCGATGAACTCAGCTGAGAGGCCAACCGCCTCAAAAATCTGTGCCCCTTGGTAGCTTTCGACCGTCGAAATGCCCATCTTCGCCATCGTCTTCAATAGACCATCCTCGATAGCGTTGATGTAGGCGTCGATAGCCATACTCACATCTGCTCCGTCTGGCCCGGCAACGAGGTCTGCAATAGTTTCGTATGCAAGATATGGATTTATTGCACCCGCACCGTAGCCAATAAGCGTCGCAAAATGGTGGACTGCACGTGGGTCGCCTGATTCAAGAACGAGACCTACATGGTTGCGTTTGCCGTTTCGGACGAGATGGTGGTGCACGCCGCTGACAGCGAGCAGCGATGAGATTGGTGCCCGGTCCGGCCCGGCGTTACGGTCTGAGAGAACGAGAATGTCGTGTTCATCTGCAAGGTCTGCAGCCTCTGTACGAACCCGTTCGATTGCTTCTTCGAGCGACTGCTCATCTGCATCAAACGTAATGTCAACAACTCCGCTCGACATCCCGTTCGCATCGAGGGCTTTGATTGCTTCAGTTGTCTGGTCGGTGAGAATCGGAGAGTCGAGCACTAGCTGACGAGCGTGTTCCGGAGTCTCTTCAAGCAGATTTCGCTGATGTCCAAGCCGTGTTTCAAGGCTCGTGACCAACTCTTCGCGGATGTAATCAAGCGGCGGGTTTGAAACCTGTGCGAACAACTGTTTGAAGTAGGTAAACAGCGGTCGGTTGTGCTGTGAGAGGACTGAAAGCGGGGTATCATCTCCCATCGAGCCGACGGGGTCTTTCCCCTTTTCTGCCATCGGTTCGAGCAGATGGTCGACCTCGTCATAGGTATAGCCGTGCATCGCCTGATACGCTCTGAGCTGTCCGACGCTATCCTGTGGTGTGTTATCGTCATTTTCCGTGATATCCTCGACGACAACTTGCTCCTGGTCAACCCATTCACCGTATTTTTCATCGGAAAGCCCTTCAAACACCTCCGAATCTGGGATGATTCGTCCTTCATCAGGGTCAGCAAGGAAACACTGTCCAGGTTGCAGGCGACCTCGCTCAACGATTTCACTCTCATCGTAATCGAGTGCACCAACCTCTGATGCCATGACGAGCGTATTGTCTTCAAGGACGTCGTAACGACACGGACGAAGGCCGTTTCGGTCGAGGACAGCACCAACACGTTCTCCATCAGTTGCCGCAACAAGGGCAGGGCCGTCCCACGGTTCGACAAGCGAGGCGTGATAGTCGTAGAAATCGCGGCAGTGCTCAGGAACGGCGTTTTCTTCGCCGCGCCAGGCCTCAGGAATTAGCGTTCTGAGCGCGTGGGGGAGTGAACGGCCACCCATCATGAGCAGTTCAAGAGCGTTATCAACGCTTGCAGTATCCGACTGGTTTGGGTCGTCGATGATTGGCTTGATATGGTCGATATCCTCACCAAATTCATCGTGTTGAATGTCCGTCTCACGCGCCCGCATCCAGTTTATATTCCCCTGAATCGTGTTGAACTCCCCGTTGTGGATGATGGTGCGGTATGGATGAGCGAGATGCCACGCACCGAGCGTGTTTGTCGAAAACCGGGCATGAACCATCGCAAACGTTGATTTCATCCGGTCATCGTGCAGTTCAGGATAGTACTCCGCGACTTGCTCGGCCGTAAGCAATCCCTTATACACGAGCGTTTTGCGGTCGAGCGAGACGATATAAAATTGCTCGGAGCCAGCGAGGTCCTGATTCTCGACCTCGTTTTCGGCGATTCGTCGGCCAACGTACAGCCGTCGGTCAAACTCCTCGGAGGAAAAGTCGGCACCGTCGACTGGGGCCACAACCACCTGAAAAACAGCAGGCTCGGAATCAAGTGCAGTCTGTCCAAGGCCAGTATTATCCGTCGGAACCTCACGCCACGCGAGGACCTCAAGTTCTTGCGTTGCAAGTTGCGCTGCGATGAGCGATTTGAGAGCGTCGTGAGTGGTTTCGTCTTTCGGAAAGAACAGCGAACCAACCGCATACTCTCCTGGGTCAGGAAGCGAGATAGCAAGTTCATCCGCAAAAAAGTCGTGTGGAATCTGGAGCATAATTCCCGCGCCGTCCCCGGTATTTTCCTCGGCGCCGGTCGTTCCGCGATGTTCCATGCACTCCACGAGTTCTAATCCGTCACGTACTACCCGTGCACTTTTCCGGCCGTCGAGGTCCATGACAACCCCGACACCACAATTTGAACGAGCGTCGGCCGGGTCTGCAAGGCCGGCGACCTCGTCCGCCATGAGTCTCTTTGTCATATCAACAAAGGCAAGATGCTCAACACATATCAGGGTAACCCTGAAATGGCAATAGTATGTTAATGCCACATAAGGATATTTTAATTTATTAATATAATTCAAATTGGTACGTCGTATATTTTGACGAACAGCCAATTAAAGCCCGTAAATAGATGTGTTTGTTCATTCGTAAGACCCCAATATAAACATACCGATGCTAGTGAACCACACTTGTGAACGGTGCAGGAAAACCCATATGAAAACATTCATAATGGATGTTAGTTTATATTCTTCCATTGTACTTTTTGAAAAGATAATTTGTCGATGGCGACTGGGTTACTGAGCGCATTCTTGCGCGGCCATAGCAAGAAATGACCGATAGACACTTTCTCTCTTCGCCCATTCCACTGAATGATGCAACATCGAACAGAGCTTTCAGTCGACGGAGATAAACTCGTGGCAATCCATCATGAAGCAGCCAGCGACCGGTGGATACTCTTTTCGCATGGCTTCCTGAGCGACAAGGAAGGAAGTTACGAGTATCGAGCACAACGTGCAGTTGAGCAAGGATTTAACGCTGTTCGATTTGACCACCGCGGCTGTGGGGAATCCGACCTCCCCTTTTCCGAGCAAACGCTGAGTACCAGATTAGCGGATATGCAGGCTGTGATGGATGCCTTTTCAGTCGATTCGTGTCTCCTGTTTGGCTCCAGCTTTGGCGGGAAAGTTGCACTACATACCGCTGCTGTCGATGACCGTGTACAGGGCGTTGCTGCCCGAGCGCCAGTCACATACAATCGACTCTTTGAGAGGTATCATCCTGAAAGCAAGAGTCCTCAACAGACCAGCGACCATGATGTGTCTCTTCCAGTAGACTTTTTTGAGGATTTTTCAAGGTATCCATTTGAACAGGTCCTCGATAACTGTACAGTGCCACTCTGTCTGTTTCACGGAACAGCGGATGAGACGGTCCCAGTTACCACGACCCTCGAAGCGATTGGGGCGCTTGAAGCAGATGTCACCTTTCACCAGTTTGCCGGGGAAGGCCATCGATTTTCGAGGGCGGCCGAAGGCCGCTTACAAAATCAGTTATTCGACTGGATCCACCGCGAGGTACGCGAAGTACAGACCAAATAACGACAACGTGAACTCAGGTCAGATCCCTTCGACCGACCGGACTGCCGTTTCAACCCCTGGCGGTAACGCTGATGGGCCATCGGAAACACGATGTGTTGGAATCAGAACTGGGAGCGGGTTCCCGACCAACGCGTTTTGAACCGTTGGTAGGTGTTCGTCCGGGTCATGATCACCAGGCGTCATGCGGAGCAGTTGTGCCATCGAAACGGTCTCACCATAGGGCACAGTCCGCAACGTCTCCAGAATCTCTCGCTGTGGGGTCGGAACGGTAAGCGCCACGACCACATCCGAAAAGTCATCTTGTTCACCTGAAAAGAAAGCGACAATTCTTTCGAGTAACTCGTGGTCTGTCTGTGCATCCGCATCGAGTTGTGTCGGAAAACTCAGCGATAGAACCCGACCCTGTGCAATACCGAGTTGCACCGTTCGGTCAAGACCAGGGAGTTCACAGCCGTAAATACCAGTGGCGTCGGTCATACCATCATCACCGTGTGCTAGCCGGTTGAAGTTGTTGGACAGGACTACGGAGAGATATCAGCACGCACTTACCGGAGAACGACCAACTCGGAGTATGCGAATCGCCGACCGGAGACAGGTCGAAGGTGGACAGGAACGGCTCACACTCGTTCCTGAGAGTCTTGATGACCTGTGGCATCTCTCACATATCATCATGCCCGGTGACAACGTCGCCGGCGATACCACTCGCCGGATACAGCGTGCTGAAGAGACACTCCGCGATACCGGTGGCGAACGGGAACACATCTGGGTAGAGATAGGTGTCGATGATGTCGAATTCGCCCAATTTGCTAACCGTTTGCGTGTCAGCGGGGTCATCGAAGATTGTTCGCGCGAAGACCAACTTGGCCAACATCACACCCTGAATATCGAAGAGCACACCGAATTCGAACTCGAAAAGCGTCTCACACCGGACCAAAGCGAGCGACTGGAAAATGCTGTCGAAGCGACCGAAAATCCGGACGTTGCGGTTGCAACCGTCGAAGAAGGGCTCGCCCACGTCCATACAATTGCCCAATACGGCACGGAGGAACGCGCGACAATCAGCGGACCGACTGGAAAAGGAGAGTACGCACGACCCAGAAACGAACTGTTTGACGAGCTGGGAACCGTGCTTTCACGGCTGGATGTCGCGGCTATCATTCTCGCGGGTCCAGGATTTACAAAAAACGACGCATTGTCGTATCTCGAGGAGAAGTACCCTGACGTCGCATCACAAGTAACGACAGTCGATACGAGTAGCGTCGGCGATAGAGGAGTTCACGAAGTGCTGAAACGCGGGGCAGTAGAGGAGGTCCAAAAAGAAACCCGAATCGCCGACGAGTCAGCGCTTATTGATGAATTGATGGAGCGGTTACGGGACGGGCATACCGTCGCATATGGACCAGAACAGGTCCAAAAGGCGGCCGAGTATGGGGCCATTGAACAACTCCTTATCCTTGATGACAAGCTTCGAACCGAACGGACCAGCGAAGGCGAGTGGGATATCGACGTCGACGATGTCGTTGAGACGACGACGCAGAAAGGCGGCGAGATTACTGTCTTTTCGAGCGAATTTGACCCGGGACAGCAACTCGCTAACGTTGGCGGGATTGCTGCGTTACTTCGGTACAGACTGGAGTGAATAGTTATCAAAATGATGTTTTGAGTGGGATTTGTCGAAACGATTTTTTACGCTCGCTTCGAGCGACCCGTAGAGATAAAAACGGGCCACTACATGTCAGATGACAAATTATTACACGAGGGGGATGCACAGGAACGGACTATCAAAACGGCTGGACAAATTGTCAAATACAGCCGTGAGATTTATCACCTCGAATCCGTCGAGGAGGTCGCCAACCTCACGTTAGAAGCAACGCCACACTTCATTGACGGGCACCCAACACCAACGCTCTTTGAGATACGCGATGGGGCGGTACGAATGCTTGCCAGTATGGCCGTTGACGCGGACAATGAAGAGGGGACTGATTCGCTCGCTAACACCGCGTACGAAACACAATCGGTTGTTGTCTGTGCCGGCCCGGGGACGGAATTTGCGTATCAAAGCGAAGACCTGCAGTTCGTTTCACCAAGCGAGTATGAGAGAGACACAGATGGAACCGTCACTGTTGCAGCCCCAACAGTGTACACTGATGACGCCGGGGACTCTGGTGCGGTATTACTTGTCCGATGGCGCTCGCTTCCAACCGTTGAGATGTATCACGTCAAGCCAGTTGATTACCTTGCAGAGCACGTGGCGACCGCGATCGTCAACATCCGCTCGCGTGAACGACTTGAGCGCGCCAGAAACGACCTGGCCAGACGGAAGGAGATGCTCGAAGTGTATGATACATTGCTCCGTCACGACATCGGCAACGACCTGCAGGTAATAAACGGATTTACTGAGGTTGCTCTGGCAGAGATGGATACCGAATCCCCCGCATATGAGCACATTGAAAGAGTGTACCGTACAGGCCAAGATGCAGCAGCCCTCATCAACGCAGTTGGAGAGACAATCAAAACACTCCAAGAAGAAGATGAACCAGAGAGACAATCCCTGAGTGCAATTCTCACCGCATCCGTCGAGAATGTCCGCATGAAATTTGACTCGCTAGAAGTCAAGTACCAGCCATCGGCGTTCGCTTATGATGTGTATGCCGGCGACCTTGCTGAATCTGTCTTTACCAATATTCTCTCGAATGCGGCAGTTCACAACGACGATGAAGTGACCGTCTGGCTCTCCGCTGAAGACAGTAAATACGGCCACGTCACGGTAACCATCGAAGATGACGGATGTGGGGTTAATGACGGACTAGATGAGACACTCTTTCAGATGGGAAAAAAAGGACCGCACAGCGACGGAACAGGGCTTGGTCTTGGGTTAGCACGGACCCTTATTACCGCCTATGGCGGGTCGATTGAACTCACAGACAGTCAGTATGGTGGCGCTGCGTTCGAAATTACCCTCAAGACAGCGTGAAAACCGCTTACAGAGAGATGGTTTGTCCATCTGCCGCAATCGAAACCTCACCGTCGTAGTGAGTGGAGAGCGAGCTAAGCATCTCCTCGTGTCTCCCCTCCGTATGTGGATAGAGATGAGTCAAGTAGAGGTCGCCGATAGTCGCATCTGTTTGTGCAAGGACCCTTCCAAGTTGGGATGGGGTCGGATGATTTGAGACATCAAGCGAATCGGGGAACGAACAGTCATGAACGAGTATGGACGCTCCATCAGCGAACGTAATGAGTTCCTCGAACGCTTCGGTATCTCCAGAGAAGACCAGAGAGTTCTCGCTCGAGGGGTGGGTAATCCGGTAGGCAAGACACGGCATCGAGTGCCGAGTAAGATGTGTCTGTATGCTAAATCCATCGAGCTCATACTCGTCCATGGGTTCAAATTCGTAAAATGTGAACGTGATTCGGTCCTGCATGTACTCGTGGACAGCAAGTAACTCTCTGACGAGTTGCTCGGTTCCGTCAGGGCCAGCAATAGTCAACTCAGTTTCTCCAGCGAGCCATCGAGCTTTGAGGAGGACTAGTAGGTCAGAAACATGGTCAAGATGATGATGTGTCAAAAGGAGCGTGTCAACTCCCTCGTAGCCACTGTCGGTTCTGGCAAGCCCATGAAGCACACCGCTTCCGCAATCGATAAGAAGCGTCTCTTCTCCTGCTTCGAGCAAGAGACCAGTTTGAAATCGGGTTCCCGTTGGCATTGCACTTCCCGTCCCAATAAACGTGAGTTCCATGCCTACTTACAAACAGGCAGGAAAGTTAGGTGTTAACCCCAACCACCAGAACTGGTGCTGCTCACCTTCGGTAGTTTTAATTATCTGAGCGTCGGCAATCTGAGTACACATATCGTGCTTTTACAGACAGTTATGTCCGATTTAATATCTAATTTTGGTGTCGGATTCGAGTTGGAGCCGTTGAACTTCCTGTATGAATCACCAGGCTGGCCGGTTGAGGAGCCCGTGCTCATTTTCACCCTTGCACTGTTGGCATTCCTCGTTGGGCCGTTGGTAATAGAGCGATTGGGCCAGCCGGGGATTGTGGGGATTGTTCTTCTCGGTGCAGCGCTGGGCCCCGGTGGATTAAACCTTCTTGAGGAGTCGGAGACAATCGTCCTCCTTGGAAACGTCGGCCTGGTCTATCTCCTCTTTACTGTCGGATTGGAGATGGATTTGCGTGGGTTCAAACAAGACCCGGACAGCGCCGCAATATTCGGGTTGACAAGTTTTTTCGTTCCGTTTACTCTCGGGACTGGCGCTGGTGTTGTCCTGTTGGACCTTGATATCTGGGCAGCGCTGTTGTTGGCTGCAGTGTTTGCCTCGCACACGCTGCTTGCATATCCGATTGCGAACAAATATGGTGTGACGAAAAACCGGGCGGTGACGGCAGTGTTTGGCGGGATTCTCTTTACCGATACACTTGCGTTAATTATTCTCGCGCTGGTTGTCGGTGGCCATGATGGGGGGCTGACGCCGATACTGTTGCTGGATATTGCCCTGTCGTTGGTCATTCTTTTCGGTGCAACCTGGTTCGTTGTTGGCAGAACAGCACGGTGGTTTTTCCAAAACTTTAGCGAGGAGAGTTACTTTGAGTTCCTTTTCGTCGCGGTGGTTTTCTTCGCCGCTGCGTCCCTTGCAGAGTTACTTGATATCGCAGCCATTCTCGGGGCGTTCGTTGCGGGGATCGCGCTCAATCGGTTGATTCCACCGGGTGGAACGCTGATGACCCGTATCGAGTTTGTCGGAAATGCCCTCTTCATCCCGTTTTTCCTCCTCTGGGTCGGAATCTTGGTCGACCCAGCAGTGATTCTGGACGGTCCACGGACGCTCCAAGTGGCCGGTGTCATCATCGTCGTCATGTTCATCGGTAAATGGCTCGCCGCACAGGCAGTTGGAACCGTTAAAGGATACGATGGAAATGAGCGCAGCGTGATATTTGGCCTCTCAACTGGACAGGCCGCTGCTGCACTTGCAGTGACGATTATCGGCGTCGAGGAAGGGCTCTTTTCCGAAGCGGTCCTCAACGCTGTCGTCCTCCTGTTGTTAGTAACGGCAATCATCAGTCCATGGCTGACCCGTCGTGCAAGCAACAAGTTGGCACTGGCTCGGGAAGCGACGGAAGATGATGGTGAGGTAACAGACCCCAGAATTCTGTTGCCACTCTCTCATCACGCAGAACAACAGCGACGGTTGCTTGAGTTCTCTTTTGTGCTCAAATCGGAGACGAAAGAACAACCGGTGAATGTACTAACCGTTATCAGCCCATCAGGTGGCGAAGAGGAGACCGAACAACGTGTTGCAGAGACGCGTGAATCGATGGGTGACCTTGTCGAGATTGGTAACGAAGCGGATGTACAGCTTGAAACGGAGACCCGCGTGAACCATAATCCGGCATCAGGAATCGTCCGTGGCTCGGTGGAGGTCCAAGCTGACATGATTCTGATGGGCTGGGACGCCAAACAGTCGCTGACCCACCGAATGTTCGGGAGCGTTATCGACAGAGTGCTCGAACGCACGCGGGTGCCGGTGTTGATCGCCCGGCTTGGCCACCCGATTAATACGACCGAACGGATGTTTGTGGTTGTCCCTCACGGGGTCGATACGCAGGAAGGCTTTTTCGAGGGAGTTCATTTCGTAAAAAAGATTGCAGACCGAGTGAACGCTGAGCTGGAGGTGTTGCTCATTGGCAGTAGCGAAGACCAGTATAACCGGCTGTTTGAACTCGTTGAGCCCGAACTTGAGGCGACGTTCACAGAACTTGAGTCATGGAACAAACTACTCCCATACCTCGAAGACACATCCAACGAGAATGACCTAGTCACCGTCCTCTCACCACGACAGGGACGTGTTGGGTGGCACGAACGGCTTCGGACCCTTCCGGTTGATTTGGAAGGTTTGCCACCAGCATCGTTTGTCGTCGTGACGCTCCGCGAAGACGATCCAGAGTACGACCGGAAGTTCCTCCAATACGGCTAACGGAAATTCTTCTAATACGGCTTATAGCTACGATCGGCGGCGCAAGCATCACGTGTCTGCTTCCCACTGATTGCGGAGTTCTTTTCGCTGTATTTTACCGGTTGAAGTCTGTGGCAGCGACTCCACGACATGGATTGCGGCTGGATACTCATATTGCGCCAGACGCTCTCGCACGCGCTCTTGAATTTCTCTTCGGAGCGTATCATGGTCGGTTGTTTCCTCCTTAGTCAAAACGACATACGCGTGGATTTCCTCGCCAACGGTTTCATCAGGAACACCGATAACGCCAGCCTGTTCGACCTGTGGGTGAGAGAGAATCGTCTGTTCAATCTCCGTTGGCCCGACCCGGTACCCTTTTGAGAGGATGATATCGTCTTTCCGGGAGACGAACCAGAGAGAGCCGTCCTCGTCCTGTTTCGCCAGGTCACCGGTGAGATACCATCCGTCTGCGGTCTGTTTCTCCGCCGTCGCCCCTGGGTTGTTCCAGTATTCGGTAAAAAAGACGCGCTCATCAGCCGGCTTGACTGCAATCTCACCGATAGTGTCTGTCTGCAGCGGTTCGTGCGTCTCGGGGTCTACAACCGCCACCTCGTATCCTGGAAGGGGTTTTCCCATGCTCCCTGCTTGTGCCTCAAACCACCGAGCACAGTTACCAACACAGAGATTCAACTCTGTCTGGCCGTAAAATTCGTTGAGCGAGACGTTTTCGAACGCCTCATCCACCCAGTCCATAATTTCTGGCGTCAGCGGCTCTCCAGCGGCAGCGAGCGTCTGTAACGACAGGTCGTAGATTTCTTCGGGCTCAGAAATACTCATCAACAGTCGAAGGGCAGTTGGGGGCATGAATGCGTGTGTAACCGCCTGCTCTGAAAGATGGGAAAAAACCTGCGTCGGGTCGAACGCATCCCGAGGCCACCCAACGACCGTCGCACCATAATGCCAACCAGCAAACAGCGTCCCACCAAGTGCTGCGCCCCATGCCCAATCTGCAGGCGTCCACAGCGTTCCCGCTGTGAGGGACTGGTCAAAGTAATTGAAAGCCGCCGCTGCCCGCCCCAGCCACAGGGCATGACTGTGTAAAACTCCTTTCGGCGGGCCGGTGCTCCCGCTCGTGTACATAATCGCAGATGGCGTCTCTGGTGTGGAATCGTATACTTCTGTGTGCGAGGATTGGTCTGCAAGGAGGGTCTCAAATCCGATGATTTCTTCGCTTGATTTGTCACCGACCTCGATGACATGTTCTAAGCGCTCGCAGTGTCCTCGAATTTCCTGAATGGTCTCGCTCACAGCTGGGTCAACGACGACTGCCCGCGCACCGCTATCGGCAAGGCGATACTGTAACGCATCCGAACCAAACAGCACTGTCAGCGGAACTGAGACCGCCCCAAGTTTCCAGTTGGCGAGATGCGTGAGTGGATTCGCCGGTTTTTGTGGGACGACGACACCGACACGGTCACCGGCTTCAATACCCAGTTCACGGAACCCATTAGCAAGTTTGCTGGAAAGAGTATCCAACTCCCGGAACGTGTAGCTTCGCTCGACTGATGGTGCGCTTGAAGATTTTGTGTTTGTTTCTGTAGACGTGCAGTATCTCAGCGCCTCACGGTCTGGGTCCGAGTGCTTTTGCACAAAATCCACAGCAGGGTTGTAACTATCTGGGAGGGTCCAAGAAAATGAGTTTTGGGCGGTTTCGTAGGTGTCGTACGGTTCCATCACTCGCCATGACATACCGTTGTTTCGGAGAACGGTGATTTATCGCCATTGGTTATGATGGGCAAAAGAGCAGTTCAGTTGTATAACTCTACAGTATAATCCGACTGGAGCCATGCATCGGGTTGCTCTCTATCATACAGAAGCACATCCTCGCTTCCAAGGGTTATCGTTGCATACCGTGATTCTGAATCGTCTAGTGTCTCCATCTGTTCGCTCATGGTTTCGGTTTCGCGTATGGGTGAGTATGACATGCAAGTGTATAACGATTCCCCTCAAACCAGCTGACGGGACACCGGCTAGGCAAATCAAATGAATTTTCACTGTTGCACTAAACTGTTCAGTTGTGCTCTCGGTACTCACGGTTGCCGCAGGAATTTTTTTGCTGACACATCTTGACACGGTGCTCGTATTACTTGCATTTGGCACAGCACCGGGGTATGAACCACCGGAAATCATCATTGGACACTTTCTCAGTACTGGGTTTGGTCTCGGTGTCTCAATTACCGGTGCCGTGCTTGCGACGGAGCTGCTCCACGATTATGCGTTTTTGCTTGGATTACTACCCCTCGTGCTCGGGATACGTGGGCTGTACAACCGGCGTGAGGCAAGCCAGCCGCTCAAAATCGCCGAACACATGTCACGCCGTCACCGGATTGGGAACGTGACCTTTGCCGGGGTTGGACTTAACGGAGAGAATATCGCGGTTTTTGTCCCCTTCTTTGCCGGACTGACACTTCTTGAGCTCACTGCAGTGTCTGTTCTATACATTATTGGTGCTGGCCTCGTGGTCGCTGTGGCATTGCTTATTTCACTTCGAGCGGCAGCGGTTGCTATCCCGGAATGGGTTGAAACAGTCCTTGTTCCCGTTGTGCTGATTCTCGTTGGTCTCTACGTCTTTGGGGCTGGGTGGGTTGCGGCGTAGCAACTTCTTTTGTGCTGCGAGCGGACTGTACGGATACAATGGACGGCATTATCTTCTTTGCCACCGAGCAACATGACCAAATCGTCGAGTACTACACAGACCTTGGGGCAACCGTCTGGCGGGAACAGCCCGACTGCACGATTTTGGAGATAGGAACCTGTAAGGTCGGCTTTTGTGCCAGAGAGACTGCAGATACCGACGGAATACTCACCTTTGTTTATCCCGACAGGGAGGGAGTGGATAGCATGTATGAACGCAGCAAAGAGACAGCAGATGAACCCCCTCGGTATAACGAGAAATACGAGATATACCAGTTTTTTGCGACTGATCCAGAAGGTCGAACTGTTGAGTTTCAGACCTTCGAGTGAGGACACGAACCATCGCAAGCGCCTGGTTCGATTAACACCCCCTAAATCCGGGCTAATTCGGCTTGAATATCGCCGTGGTTTACCTGTCTTTGGCGTCTCGGACGATATGTAATGCAGACAAATGAGCGACCAAACAAACGATTGATGAATTCCGACGGGTGTCGACAATGGTGATTGGCTACGTGACCGGTACATTGCGAGGGGTAATTGCATGGAGTCTCGGATATGTGGTTGTCACAGTGCTGTTGCTAGCCGGCTTTCTTGACGAGACCGGATTCCTTGGGACAGCTGCGGATAGCTATCTTGCTGCGCACGTCCTTCCCGGTATTACCGGGTCGTTTGAATGGCTCGTGTTGCTGCCGGTTGCTATCATCGGTCTGGTCGGATTCCGCCTCGGGAACACAGTTGGCCGCGGCATACTTGGCAGGGCAAAGGCTTTGATTATGGGTGGAAGCGATTCCCGTTCGTACCGATTCAAAAAGGCCGGGAAGCAGGTGGCAATCTTCGGGGTTGGCTACCTGCTTACCACACTCATCGCAGCAACAGTTGTCGGCGTTGGTACCCAGGATGTACTCATTGATACAGCAGGACTACTGGTTGTCGTGGGAATACCGGCAACTGGGATAGGCGTTGTCCTTTCCGACTGAGAGGGACGGTGAAGGTTTCTGGGCTGGAATTGTTGCGGTGACTGTGAAAGTTGTTCGCTGAGTGATTGCGTGGCAAGTAGACCACATATAGAGAACGCTTTGCAGGTATGACACGTATTTTGGACGATAGCGCAGCTACGACCGGAATGTCAATCCGACGCCGAACACTGCCAAGGCAACAGCGAAGAATGCATATGGTCCACCGGTAGAACCGACAGCGATGATGAGAAGTATCGAAAAGAGAATGACGGCGATTCCCCGGAGCGGCCACACCAGATTGGCCGCAGTGTCTATCTCATTGGCCATTTGAACCACGCAATCGTATTTGAGACCCTCTCAGGGATACTTGCTTCATCAACCGGATGAATTCGGCGTTTCGATGCATAACTATGTTTGATTCGTTGCCACTAAATGAGTTCGGGGAGCGTCTCAATCCGACAATGCACAACTCCCCTGATACGTTCCCTCCGAAACCGAGGAAATACGCGGTTCGTCCCCACAGACAGGACACTCCGGGTTGGCATTGATGGGAACTGTTTCGAACGAGAGGTCACGGGCATTGTAGACGAGTAACCGGCCGGCAAGCGTCGTTCCCTCACATAGAATGAGTTTGAGGACTTCGGTTGCCTGAATCATCCCAACGGTTCCGGGAAGAACGCCGAGTACCCCAGCAGTCGAGCAATCAGGGACGGCACCCTCGGGCGGTGCTTCGGGAAAGAGGCACCGATAGCATGGCTGACCGCCGGTCATCGTTGTTGCCTGTCCTTCGAACTGATAGACTGCACCGTGAGAGAGTGGGGTGTCAGTCAACACGCAGGCGTCATTAAGCAAAAACCGGGTAGGGAAGTTGTCGGTTGCATCGACAACGATGTCATAGTCGGAAAGCAAGTCCATCACCGTCTCGACAGTGACTCGAACAGGATGGCGGTTGACGGTAATATCTGGGTTTAATTCGGAGATAAATTCCGCAGCGCTGTCGACTTTCTTCCGTCCAACGTCCTCGTTCCGGTGAATAACCTGTCGTTGGAGATTACTCAACTCGACGGTGTCGTCATCTGCGATGCCAAGCGTCCCAACTCCCGCGGCCGCGAGATATTCGAGAACCGGAGAACCGAGTCCCCCAGCGCCGACGACCAACACAGAGGCATCAAGGAGTGCTGCCTGCCCATCAGGGCCAACATCCTCCATGATGACGTGTCGCGAATACCGTTGTAATTGGGTCGCATCGAGTTCCAGCGTCATTGCTTACCGTATCGCTTCAAGCGCATTGAGCGTACCGACTAGAATGACCCTCCGTTCTCAGTCAGACGTTTCGGGCTCCAGAGAGAACGTCTTTTTCTCGACACTCTGGACCGCTGCTGGTGGAATAGTTTCGCCCCGAACCTCAACAGGCTGACCCGAGGCGAGTTTGCCGAAGGCCGGTCCCTCTGACACACCCAGCGTGCTAGCCTTGTCTGGGTCGAACCTTTCCGAACGGACTGTCACTGTGTTTTCCGCTCGCGTAACCGTATCATACATTGATTCAAGCACACCGACCAGTGTCTCGATAATTCGGTCATATGACTCCATCGCAGACAATACGACGGTTCCGGTTGGTCTGGTTCCCCCTTCGGCAGTCATGAAGGCGATTGATTCAGCGTTGATGGCGGCTCTCACTCTGTCACGGTCTCCGCCAACAGTTTCGGTAAGGAGCTCCTCTGGCAGGCGAACAGTGGTCCACTCGCTTGGCTCGATTTCTGACGCGCTCTGTGCCTGTTCCCCAATACGGAGTCCGTCAGAAATAGTGGCAATCTCCGCTTCGAGCTGGTTAATAAGAGAAAGCGAAACGCCATCGCTCTCGCGGACCCAGGTTTCGCTGACGACCCGATAGCCCCGTTCTTTCAGTTGAGGACGGAGCTCTCCGTTGGCTCCATCGAGGACGGCATACTCTGCATTGCTCATCTCGAATGCATGCGTCAGAACGTCTCGGTCAGTCTCAACCTCCGACATTGCATCGAGTCCCCAATCAGCAGCGATATGCCCAACAGCCCAGTCCGTCTCACGGACAATCCGTTCGAAGCGCTGTGCATAGTGCCCGCCGCCAAATCCGACAAGATGCCGACACCGTGTCCCACCCCTGCCTTCTTCGCAGTTATCCGGCTCCACACCACGGAGCGAAAGAATTGCCTTCGCAACCCCTTTCGCCGCATCGGTGTCTTCCCATTGCTGTTCATCGCTCCCAATCTCAACAAACATTGAGGGTGCACCGACATCGGTCGGTCCGTGATGCGTACACTCCATCCCAACGTCGTATCCGTCCGGAGCGAACGTCGCCAGCGACTCGATAACCACAGAGTGAGCGTGTGGACAGGCTCTTGAAAGGGCATTTGGTTGTCCGCCAAACTCAGCCGGGCCAAAGTTCCCGGTGTGGTGTGCGGTCAACAGCGGGCCAGTATCGCCCGAGTGACGTGAGGCAAAAATCAGCAATGAGGCATCCTCGAAGGCGTCTGCTGGTCGTTCGAGTTCAAGATGCCAGCCAGCAAACTCACGCATCTCTATCCCATCGACTCGATAGACTGTCCCGCCCCCATCCGCGTCGGGTCTGGACGTATCACTCGCTTCGTGCCACTCGGCTGCAGACAGCAGTGCATCTCTAATCCTCAAAGAGGCAGTATCCGCACGGGAGATAACGATACCCAACATGTAATTGTCCGAAATAGCTGGCGCATCAAGTTCAGCGTGACGAATGGGTCGTGACCTAATGTGGAGGTCGGTGTTCAGATTCCGAAGGCAAATCGGAGCATGTCACGGGTCCCTGGTCCGAGACCAACGGCAATAATCGCACCCAACAGGACGATGGCAAATTTCGGACTCTCTTCCATAAACTGGCGGTCAAAGACAGCGACGATAGCCAGTGGAACGATGATTTTGATGATTGCAAAGGGCCACGCTTCTCCGACATACACACCGAGGATTTCATCGCCGCCCTGAATTGCTTCTGTTGCAGTCATCACAAAGTCATTAAATGGATGTTTCGGGTCATAGCCAAGGCCAACATCCCAGACGTGAGTCCAATCGTTTGCAAGCACGTTGGCAAAGCCATCCACCGCATGTCCCCAGACAACAACAAAGCCGATAAGCCCAGTTCCAGCGTTAATTTCGGGCTTCCACCGTTTCGAGCCATAATGGGTTGCAAGAGCGGCCAGCGTTGCCAGGGTGAGAACGAGGAGAATAATACTCGGGTAGAACGACGTATACTCCGTCGTTACGCTAAGATACAAAAGATATCCGAATGCTGCAAGCAACCAGAACATACCAATCCCAGCAAGCGGATATGTCCACGTCTTGGTGATATCTCGGTGGTCAAGCCATTTACTAATGACCAACGCAGCTAACCCGATGATAAAGACAGTGAAGTAAATGAATGGGCTAATCAACGCAGCGCTCGCGGGAAATTCAAGTGCTGGCGCTACATCGGCCCGAGTAGCTGCGACGAATGCATCTTCGACTGTTCTGAGCGCACCCCCAAAGAGCATGAGCGGAACCAGCGCAAAGAGGAAATGCGAGTACGGCGTGAGGTCAAAGTTTTCAAGCAACAGATAGACCCCGGCAAGCACGAACATCAAAATCAGGATATATCCGAACGTAGAGATGAGGGTATATCCTGGTTCGGCAACAAATGCAGCATCATACGCATCGCGAGCGCACCCATGTTCTGCTTCGGTTCCAGGAACAGTACGACCCTCATCTGGGAATCGAACATAGCAACTCACACCATCCGCATCAGCGTGAACCGGGCCCCAGAAATACTGCCAGATGAAGCCGTGATATACCCGCTCGGTAAACGCAAGAGAAGCAACAACAAGTCCCACAACGGCAGTGATGGCCGTTCCAATCCATGCCTTCTCGGGGCTAATATCGTAGCGGTCCAGGACGTCCATACACACAGTGCGGGTCGGGGATTAATTGAGGATTCCGGTCTCGGATGCTCGCGGAGAGGCCGGAAACCACGCTGAGTAAGCAGATGACTTTTTGCGCTGGCGGTGTGAACGAGGCGAGTATGAGCGAAGAAACAGGCGTCTCTGATGAAACGGAACTCCGAGTCTATGACCCTGCGGCAGACCATTCATTTCCGGACGAGCGACTCAACGAAGTCCTCGCCGCAATTGAAAGCGATGAAGAGATTCAAGCCTATCTCGAAGCACAGAATGTCAACCCTGTGATGCGGATGCAGTATAATGACCACGGAGCCAAACACGTTGAAATTGTCCGTAACAAAGCGTTGTGTCTCTATGAGCTGTTAAAACGTGGTGGCGTTTCGTTCAATGGGGCAACACAGGAAGGACTCGATGTTGCCGATGAACCGGTCATCGTTGCACTCGCGGCGACCTTACACGACATCGGACACGTGGTCCACCGCGACGAGCACCCGTATTACTCTATTCCGTTAGCTGCCGACATTCTCGACCGATTTCTCCCTGCGTTTTACGATACGACTGAAGCTGTCAAAATGAAAGGCGAGGTTCTTCACGCAATCCTCTGTCATCACACGTCCGAGAATCCACTGACGCTCGAAGCAGGTGTCGTCAGAGTTGCCGATGGACTGGATATGGAGCGTGGTCGCTCACGCGTTCCGTATGAACAGGGTGGACGCGGTATCAACACTGTCTCCAGCCAAGCAATTGAACGGGTCAAACTGCTCGAAGGAGAAGATGTTCCGGTGATGATTGAAATCGAGATGACCAACGCAGCAGGTGTCTTTCAGGTTGATAACCTGTTGGCATCCAAAATGAACCATTCGAATGTCAAACAGCATATGCGTATTGTAGCCGTCAATATCCGTGAAGAAAGCGAACAGATTGTCGAGCGGCTTGAGTTGTAAGCAGAGGTGAATGGTACTACGGGAAAGCGGTCTCAATATGCCTTGCTGCTCGTCGCCCGCTTTCCATCGCCCCCTGAATTGAGGACCATTCTGTATAATCTCCCGCAAGATAGACCCCGCCCTGCGGGGAGTCGGTTGCAGGCCGTGCATCCCTGAATCCGGGCCGTTGTGTGACCTGCGCAAACGGAATTCGGTCGGTTCGGAGCAGCGTTAGCTCCGCGAAGTTATGCTCCGGATACCATGATTCGAGCGCTTCTCGAACGCTCTCTGCCAACTCCTGGTCAGTCTCGGCAGGGTCACCGAGGAACGTTGCGCTTAGTAAGTGCATTCGGTCGGGTGCGTACGATGGGGCAACAGCCGAGAGCGGTGCAATCTGATTCGGATAGCCGCTTTCCATATTCAACAGCAAACGACCATCAGTTCGGAGCTGTTGTGTGTCGGGAAGCGAAAAATACTGCGTTACACAGCCCCGATAGCTTCCTTCATAGTTGAATTCCGGAAGCAGTTTCTCAGCACTGGCCGGGTCAGTTGCAACAACAACCGCATCGGCAGCGACCGTTTCACCGCGAGTCTGAACAGCCGGGTTGTCACCAGTGGTGATGGCTGAAACGGGTGACTCAGTGTTGATTGTGACACCTACATCACGAGCTTGTGTTGCTAACTGTGCAGGTATTTCACCCATCCCTGCAGCGGGAACTGCTGTACTCCCACTGAGCAGCATTTTGAACGTATACTCGAAGACAAAGGCTGAAGTGGATAAGGACCGGTCAAGCGTAATACCTCCATAAAATGGAGTTGCAAAGTTACTGATAAACCGCGATGAAAAGCCAAATGCCCGCAGGTAGTCCTCGATAGTCTGGTCGTCAGTAGCAAGGATATCTGCGAGCGGCTTCCGTGCGAGTGTTCGCCGGAGTTTGAGGACTAACAGCTTATCGCGTAGCGAGACATTTTGATTAAATAGCGTCGCTGTCAGTGCTTTCGGGTCGCGTAAGGGGTCAGCAAGAATCGAACGTTCGCCTGAACTGACCAGCGTTGCACCGGGGCGGAATCGCTTGAGAGCGAGTGCATCCAAATCTAACTCTTCTTTGACCGCAGGGTACGCGGTAAACAGAACCTGAAAACCTCGGTCGAAGGTGTACCCATCCTCAGTTACCGAGCGAACGCGACCTCCAACTGTCTCGCCTTGTTCGTACAGCGTGACGGTGTGCCCGGTACGCCCAAGCCGTTTGGCTGCTACTAACCCGGACAGTCCGCCACCGACGACAACGATTTCTGCCATTACGCAGTGTTTGTACGCAATAACCAAAATGCCTCCGTGCGCCAGTTGTCAAAGGCAGGGAGTTTCTCAGCACGGAACGTTTGTCTCACTCACACTGTGTTTCCTCCCCGTTCACAGGCCCAGTGTGTGGATACAGAGCGGAACATTCTGGATTCGCAGTATCTCTGTCACCGACACCAATGCCACCTGGCGGAACGATGACGACAAGTGCTGTCCGCTCAGCAACTGAAATTGGGTCAACCTCCCCAACGTGTTCGTCCGCACCACCAACGGGAAGACTGACCGTAGCGTCCTCTCGAACATAAGTCAAAGGCGTCGTAGTCGCAGTTGTCATTAGATTCGCGCTTACTTCGAATCGACTATATTCACCCTGTACCTGAACATCCCAGGTATTGACCGTTGCATACCACATTCCCGGTACAGGGAGAAGCGGCATCCCCGCAGGAACTCGTACGGGTGTATCGACGCCATCGACCCAGTCATCGTACTGGTCAATGTCAAACTGGTCTTCAACCGTCGAAGAAATTCTATCTTCGATGATATCAGAAGAAACGTCAGTTAGCCCCTCACGAATGTACTCATCCAATTGTTCGAGTTCGTCAACCGCCGCTATCGTGACAGTCTGTTCTTTTGCTGACGTCGTGAAAGCGGGATAGACACTCGATTCAACTGTTCCCTCCCACGCAGCCGAGCTGTTGAGATGGGACGGTTGGTACGTGTCTGCCCCAAGGTCAGCGCTCAATTGCTCCGTCAGTGGGCCAACGAGTTCGCCGTTTCCAATGGCTATGGCGCGTTCACCGACGGTATCGTACGCTTCGAGTTGGTCAGCAAGGGCTGCTTCAATCTGCTGTTCAGCATCAGCGACAGTCGAATCACTGGAAATGTGACACCGGTACTCGGATTGCTGGCACGTTTCAGGAACCGCAGCAAGTTCGATATTCACTGTGTTATCAGCCTCATCAACGACACGTACCTCATCTGGGTAGAGTGCGTACAGAAGCGAATGGGTAAAGTCGTCTGCAAACTCCTCAATGCCCGCTTCAGTCTCCTTGCGGACCGTCTCAGTCTGGGTGGCAAGTGACTCCTGAGAACCATACTCCCCAGTCTCAGCGCCAACAATTGCAAGCTCGCCCGCCCTGAGTGCTTCTCCAGCGGTCTGAAGCGGCAGTTCGGCAGCTGGGTCACCAAACCCGATGACCGAACTTAGCCGGTCAAAGAAGCCAGCAGCAAGCGTTTCATAGGGCATCTGCAGATGGTTATGATTGGTGAGCGAAAGCGGGGCAAATTCCTTGTCGTCTCCAACCTGTGGTATCTCTTCATCAGTAACCGTCTCGGTTGTTAAGTACGTCGGAGAGCCTCGAATTTCATAGCTGATATCCTCGCCTGTTTCGATTGGCACTGGTTCAGGCTCTTGCGGGTGGATACCCTGTTGGAGTGCAGTTACCCCTTGTTCGAGACCACCGTCAATATCTTCGAGTGTTTCATCGAGTCCCGAGAGGGCCTCGCTATGCCCATCATCAATGGCTTCGAGGTCCTGTACAAGGAGGGTAAAATAGCTGTCTGTGAGTTCACGCTTAATAAGCCCCGCAACTGTCTGCGTGGTTTGGTCCTCGACGATTTCTGCTTGCGTCTTTTTTACCTGAGTAATGAGACCGCCGACGGGAGTTGGCTCATCAACCCCGCCATCGGAGATGAGTTCGCTTCGTTCGAACGTGTGATTTACCGCTTCAACCGCTGATTGTACGCTGTTGAGGTCGCTAAGGAGCGCTGCCCGAAATTCGTCACTCACCTGGTCTGCCAGCGAAATGTGTTCCGTTGTAGACCCTGAAAACTCCCCCGTCTCTGCAGAGGGTTCAACCGCTGATTCAAGCCACTCGGCCATAGCCTCGTCACTCGAATCACCAGCAATCCCCGTGAGGATCGCCTCGGGTACGCTATCGGCTGTCTCGAACAATGAGTGCCCTGCAAGCATTGTCGATTCGTGTGCGCTAGTCCAATCAGCCACTGTTTCACCCGCGATGGGCCCCGAAGCGTGTGAGTCTGGGCCGATTTCGTCCACAGCAATAGCAAGCGAGAGTGTACTGTCAGCAGTCTCAGTTTCGGTAGTCGTGGCTGATTTGGTTGTTCCGTTGGAACGGTTCAAGTGCCACGTTTTCTCCTCTCGGACCGTAACCGTGGCCGTAATATCCGACAGTGAAAGGTCTCCGTTCTGAGAACTCTCCGCGGACACCTCACTCAGAGCTGACCCAACCGAAGCGCTTTCAATTGCTGTGCGGACATGTTCGCGTTCCGATTCGGTCACCGTTGCTGAGTCGGTTGGTTTGTCGTGGGAAAACGTTACTTCAGAGGTTTCTACGGTCGAATCAATCGTGGCTTCAACCGTTACTGCACGGTCGATAGCAGATTCCAGTGAATGCGTTCCCTCGCCTGCCACAAGCGTCCGAAACGGGAGGTATGCCGTTTCGTTGACGCCGATGGTATGTTCAGCATCCATCCCTGGCGCAGCACCGAGCAGGTCAGTCGTCTCCGGTGGGTCCGGGAGTTTACCAGTTTGTGCGTCGCCAAGGAGCCATTCGCTACGTGAACAGATGTCGGCAGAGACGTCCGGTTCAGTGTTACTGTATTCTTCATAGAGGCCCTCTGCATCCTGTGATGCCATACAGAACCACCCCTGTCGAACGGCGTTACCGAGGGTCGGGTCTGCCTCTCCGAACACATCCTGTTGGGTGCGGTAAAGCGCGTGGTTTGTGATTGGTTCTAGATGACGGTTTGCGATAACTTCGGTAATTGGAGCACCACCGTACTGTGCATACCCGCGAGCCCACCCGAGGGCATATAGTTGTGCGTTGAATCGCTGTGAAAAGCCAGATTCGTACACCCCTGCATCAAGTCGCTCCTGAAACGCTTCAGTCCGCTCGTGCATCTCAAATAGCGGCGACTGGAGCGTCACGGACACTGAAGTTGTTTCCGATGAAATTGAGTCCCCGTGTATCTGTGACTGTAATTCGACCTCGGACAGTTCGATAGTCACCAATCCATCAGTATCTTCGGTAATTGTGACTCGTTCGAGCGCATCGCGAAACGAACTTCTGTCCTCGATAGCAGGTGTTGAGACGGTTGTTTCCACGTCTCCAACCTGTTGACCGGCGGACGGAAGCGTCGACGTGGCTTCCGTTGCAATTAGTGCTTTGACGTAGTATCGGAACAGTGCTGTGTCGTCTGAAGCAAAGCGCTCTAGCTCGGTGCCGTATGTCGTGTTTTTCGTGGTTGTCAAAGGCCGTTCAGCAGCCTGTGTCATTGCTTGTATGACCGCCTCTTCTAGTGCCGATTGCGTGCTCACCTCGGTTCGCTCCATTGCAGCAGCAGCGTCCCTATCAACGTCGGGTGAGGACTGGACATGGACTGAACCGACAAGCGCAACGGCTGAGAGCAACACAAGCGCCCCAATTACGGCGAGTGGCACCATTCCCCGTCTAGCAACAGTCGCAGCAGCCGGTCGGGAACAGTCACCCGATCTCATCGGTTCCACTCCGTGACAGCAATGGTAACTTCATCGAGAGCAATTGCTTGCTGTGCATCGACCGGCGTCGAAAACTCCTCTCGGAACTCCCAATAAAACTGTGTAGAGAGTTTTTCGATGAACTGCTCTCTCAATGACTGTTCAACACTGCTATCGGATTCCCTTTGCATAACCGATTGCGCAGAGAGATGTTCCTCTATCTCGCTGTCGGAAATGTTCGAATCCTCAATGAGATGCATTAGATTGTGAATGCGGACAAGTGCCCGTTCACGGTCGTTCTCAGTCGAAGTCAGTTGTCGCTGGGTCTGTTGTGGTTTGAGCAAGCCATCGACAACAACGGTTGCGAGCGTCCGAGAGAGTCGCTCAAACGAATCAGACTGATTTGTCGAATTGTCAGTACCCTCTTTCAATTGTGCGTCACCGTTTCGAAATCCACTTGGAACGGTTTGCTGTGAGACCGTCGTCTCAACATCGGCCGGCGGTGGCTGCCCGAAAGAGATTTTCCCGTAACTGTTGCTCCCCTCAAACAGTTCCCATATCGCGTGTACCTGCCACTCTGCTGAATCGAGTAGTTTGACATTCGTTATCTCGGTTTCTAGCCGCTCTCTAAACGACTGGTCAGATACATTTTGCTGAGACCCCACTTGGTCTTTCTCTCCGGCAGTGGCGTTCGCGACTGCTGCAACAGCAAGTCCACGAGCAAGCGAGCCCGCAAAGGCCTGGGCTGTCGCCTCTTTGTCGTCTGCTGAATTGCCAGTAGCGGTAGTACTCACGGCCGCCAGTTCAGCGCCAGTTGAGTACGTGAAATTAACCGTTGTCGCCGAAAGCGTCTCAACCGCATATGAGTGCTCAGGGCCTGAATCAGGCTGGTCGTGAGGAACAATTGCAACAAGGGCAATAGCACCTGAGATGAGGACAAGCGCAAGCGCGACATCAACGACGGTGCTGATTGCACGATGTTGGCTGCTGCTCTGAGTCATGGCAGTACCTCGATGTGCAACAGTCCTGGTCTGATTTCCCCGGGGGCCATCTGAACCGGGACAGTGCGAGAGACTCCATCGAGTGAATGTGGCTGTATGTGAGTGTCGAGGGCAGTAGTGGACAAACGACACTCTGGATGCTCTATGGCATCTCTCGTTTCCCCACCGTCTGTGACGATGAGTTGCTCACTAACGCTTTGATTGCCGTTGTGATTGATAACAAGAAGGGTAATACAGATTGATTCTGTGAACGGTTCCCCAGCAAGCGCATTTGAAGCTGACTGTCTGTCTGTCCGAATGACTCCATCTTCACTGAGTGATTGCCACACCGCCTCTAAATCGGCTTCCTCATTGGTTTCCTCCGAGCCGAGTTCCGCAACGAACTCTTCGCTTGTCACAGCATACAAAGACAAGCCCACAGCAAGCGCTGCAACAGCAATGACTGCAGCCAGCGGTTCGGTTTGACCACGATATCCATCCTGCATACGCTGTAGCTGACTGGCCGAGGGTTCGTATATAAAATCACGGAGGCGTCCTGAGTGTCGCTATAGCCGAGTCACAAGTACAACGCGTTCCCCCTCATGTTCGATGAGTGTTAATAACAGTTTGACATCGCCACGCATATCGCTCAAGTCAAGCCTTTCATCCGATTCAATCAGGACCGGTACGGACAGCTGCTGCGTTTGTATGTGCCCAGCAGCAATCTTGTATTCAACCTGTCCCGTTGTCTCAGGATATCCAGGTGCTATCCTGAACGTATCGAGACCTGTTGAGCCAACTCCCTCAGATGGTAATGAAAGAGTGGCGACTCGTTGTGCTGGTTCCTGTCCGCGTTTCGCAAGCGGTTCGGATTCATAGAGGTCCAGTGCTGTCGAGTCAAGCTGGTGGATAGCTGTCTCGACCTCAGAGTGGGCACGCTCGGTTTCAATATACTCTACTGCGAACAGTGATACCGAGAGTATCGTCGCTGCGACAGTCACTGCGAGGACATACCGAATCACAGCCTTGGCTATCCTCGCCTTCCGATATAAGCGGTGGGAGGCCAGGGACCCCAACGATACCAAGGAACAACCAGCTATATCATATCCGCAGTTACTAAGCAGTCGCTGCAGTTAGCACTCCAAGGACGCATCGAGTGTGATAGTTGGTCCGGCGAGGGCCTTTGAGACTGGGCAGTTCTCTTTCGCGCGCTGGGCGAGTTCGTCGAATATTTCTGGCTCGATATCGGGGACGTTGGCGGAGACCGTTAGGTCGATTCGAGGAATCTCGAAGCCACCACCCTCGGCTCGCTCAAGGTGTACATCCGCCGTCGTGTCGATTCGGTCAGCTGTGTATCCGTCCTGTTCAAGGAACGCGGTGAACTGCATCGAGAAACATCCCGAGTGGGCAGCACCAATGAGTTCTTCCGGGTCCGTTCCCGGTTCATCCTCAAACCGTGTCGGAAATCGAAAAGTCCCCGTTACTGCTCCGCTCTCAGTTTCAAAGTCACCGCTTCCGTCTGTCCCTCCGTGCCACGACGTTTCGGCTTTTCTTGTGGGCATCCTATTTTGTGGTGCGCTTGCATATGACATGACCTTTTGCATCAATGAGTTGTTATTTTAAGAGGTGGCAGACGAGTTAGCAGTAATAAACCCAGAACGAGTGTCCACCCGAACATTCGATCTTCGTGGGGTCTTCAAATGGAGCAGCATATCCCTTAATTTTCAGCTCTACACCAGCGTCGGGGACTGGTACGCCATTGACCGCACCACATGTTGGGCACCGGACCTCTTGTGTTTCTATTTGCATTGTTGCCGACCCATTCAAGATACATCATTATTAATAATTAACGTATTGGCCAGTTACTTCCTCGATTCATCTTAGATCGCCCAGTATGGATATCTGACCCTGACAGGGCTCTAAACACTGTTCCTATTGTGGCCGTTACAGCGGATATCTGTGACGCACCGGGGACGAAGTTGTTTCTACGTTTGGCCTGAAACACGAACCTACCAGAACGACCGCGTCCGAGCATATTCGCGTTCTCGGGAGAGAATATCGCGGTAAAACTCATCCTCATTCTCACGGAGTTTGTTGATAATCCGTGCGGCATTTCGTGGGCCTACACCGCGGGCGGCAAGCGCAATCACGGCCTGCTTTCCATGACTTTGCACCAGACTTGCTGACTGATAGGCACGCTTAGTTTGTTTTCGTTGCTCCTCGTCTTTTTCAGGGGTTCTCACGGCTGCGATTGTCTCCTCATCCCACGGGTTGAGGGCAGCAATCCGTGTTGACTCACAGTGTGGACACCGTGGGGTATCAGATACCCGCTTGACCTGTGTCGTCCGCTTCCAGTCAGTACAGTGGAGGCAAAAGAGAATGACGCGGTCGTTCTGGATCCGTTCTTTGACCGTCTGAATAACGCTTGCATCAGCATTTTCAGGAGTGAGCAGTTCCTGACCAGCGCTCCGCCCGCCGGTGCCAATAGCGGTGTGTTCAGCAATCAGTTCAATCTCGATAGCTCCTGACTGGATTGCGGTAAGTACCTCGCTTGCGGCATCGACGGCGAGTTCCTCATGCATGAGTTCGCGCATCGCCTCATCATAAACAGGTGTCCCTTCGAGGGCTTGGAGTAACCGACTCCTCCCAAATCGGTTGGGTGACCCCCGCCAACGCTTAAGTGCGCCAAATGTTGAGGCCACATGGGCGATGGTGAACTTGAGTGCGTCGGCGTTTTTTAAACTTAATTCGATAATGGCTTGCACGTGGTCCGGGTCGGTCTCTTCCAAAATAGCCACGACCTCAGTGAGACTGACACCGGCGGGAACGTCGAGTTCAATCCTGTACGGGTCGACCTCTAGACCGATACTTGACCCGGTTTGCTGGCCAAGCAGCGCGGAAAGCAACCTCCCTAACGTCTCGTTCGTCTGGTGACCAAAGCAGGCATTAATGACCACAGACCCAGCCTTCCCTTCGACCACGATGCGCTCATCTGTCGCAACCGGTTGTCCCGCTTCAACCGTCGAGGCAATCTGTTCCATACCAGTGACAACCGTCTCGTATCCGACATCATAGTGGTGGGCAATATCTCGCGCAATTTGTTCCGTCTCGCCACCGGCCTCGAACTGTTCGACAATGACACCTCTGAGTTGACCCACAGCCGCTGCGACAGGGCGAGCAACAGGAATTTCCTGCCCGGTCCATGACGGGACCTCCCCAGTCGGATCAGGAATTGGCGAAACGGTCACAACTTCATCCTCTTCATCAATCTCGGTTATTCGCCACATCTCCCCTCGTTGAACGAACGTCTCACCAGGGCTTGCAAAGTTGACGACGAACCGCTCATCGAGCGTCCCTACGCGTGAGCCGCTGGCAACATCCTCAACATCATAGGTTGTCTCATCAGGAATCATCGAGAGATTTCGATAGAAATACTGCCACGTCTCCCGGCGTTTTTCCAGTGTGTCTTTCTCCTCATCAACCCAGATGATTCGGTTGTCTTGCAGTTCCCTGACGACAGATTTGAACGCTTCAGTCGATAGATTGTGGAAGGGATACGCGCGAGTGACGATTTCGTAGGCTCGCATCGCTCTAATCTCTCCAAAATCCATGATGAGGCCTGCAATCTGATTCGCAACCGTGTCGAGGCTTCCGTGGTGCATCTCTGCAGGTTCGACGGCACCCTGACGAGACCGTTGTGCGATGGTGAGCGATTCGATAATGTCGTCGGGGTGGCTGGTGACAATGGTCCCAGAGGAGTATTCACCCTCACGGTGGCCAGCCCTCCCGATTCGTTGGAGCAAGCGGGCAACCTGTCGTGGACTGTTATACTGAACGACGTGGTCAACGTGACCGACGTCGATTCCCAGTTCCATCGAGGACGTACAGAGGAGGGCATCGAGTTCCCCAGTTTTGAACGCTGTTTCGACCTCGACGCGAGAGTCCTTTGCAAGCGACCCATGGTGAATTCCAACGTCCGTTCCATAGGCTCGGAGCCGCGAACCCAGCGCCTCAGCTGTTTGGCGCGTATTGACAAAAATGAGTGTCGCCTGGTGAGCCGAAACGAGTTCATCAATCGCCCGAACATGGCTTGCTATTTCGGGGTCCGTCACCAATTCGCTCGCCAGCGTTTCATCTTCCTCTGTGATTGCAGGGCACCGAACGTCGATATCGACATTGCGCCCAACGGAAACCTCCACGACGTCGAAGGGCCGCCCTCCGGTGAGGAGATTCCCAATCTGGTCCGGATCATCGACGGTTGCAGAGAGTCCGATTCGCTGGAACGAACCTGCCAGCTCTTCAAGTCGTTCCAATCCAATCGACAGTTGTGCACCCCGCTTTGATACTGCGAGTTCGTGAATTTCATCAATGACAACGTGGTCGACGTACTCAAGTGCCTGTCTAAGTTTTTTGCCAGTGAGCATCGCCTGCAGGGTTTCAGGTGTGGTAACCAGCAAGTCTGGTGGGTCGTTCGCTTGCTTTTGTCGCTGATAATCCGTTGTATCTCCATGGCGAACATCAACATCGATATCCAGTGTTTCACCCCACCAGTCAAGCCGTTCGCGCATATCTCGGTTAAGCGCCCGGAGTGGCGTGATATACAGCGCCCCGATGCCGAATCGGTCTTCACCGGCGAGCGAATCAAAAATGGGAAGCGTTGCTGTCTCGGTCTTGCCACTCCCCGTTGGCGCAATCACGACGACGTTGTCGCCGCGCGTCAATCGCCCCAGTGCCTTCCGTTGGGGTTCAGTTGGAGACTCAAAGCCACGGGCAGAGAGGGCGCTTCGAACCTCATCACCAAGCGCAGTAAACGCGTTCGGCCCCTGCACAACCTCGCGGTTTGCCATTGTGGATTGATTAGGGATTGAACTGATTAAGGCCGTCGGAGCATCAAGCGGACTACTGGGAAGTCCTGTCGGGCGAGATGCGACATGCAAAAGATGTGGCATTCCTTCAGAACAGGTATGGAAACAACTCGGCATTTCGTTGCGACAGTCTATGTCGTCAACGACGGGGAAACAGCGTTACATCACCACGAAAAACTCGATATGTGGCTTCCGCCGGGGGGACACATCGATAGAGACGAACTCCCACACGAAGCGGCGAAACGAGAGGTCAGAGAGGAGATTGGACTCGATATCGACTTGCTTGCTCCCCAGGGAAATCTTGAATCAGAGACAGTCCGGTCCATTCCACAGCCACAGCATTTCTTGCTTGAAGATATCAACGTCCACGACGAGGGTGTTGGTCACCAGCACATCGACTTTATTTACTATGGCCACGCTGAAAGCCAAGCTATCGACCCTGCTCCGGGTGAGACACCAGCAACCCAGTGGGAATGGTTTACTCCCGAGGAGTTACAGACCAACCATGACCGATTCGAGCCTGATGTCATCGAAATCGGGCAACGAGCAATCGAAGCAGTCAACGACTATACGTCGTGACGACAGCACAAACCGAGAATCAGCACTGGTAAATACCGGCGTCGGAGAGTCGAAGGCATGGAAGGAACCGCACGCGCACCGGCGGCGGGGACGGTGCTCAACGCACTTGCAACCGGGACAGGGTCGGCATTTGCTATTTCAGAATACACCACAGCGAGCGTCGATCTTGATAACCAAAAGGGCGTAACCGGCGAAATCGTCGGCGCACCCGAGGCCGATACGCGGCTTGTCGAGCGCTGTGTCGAACTCGTAACCGCGGAGTACGGCACAGGGGAAGGCGGAACGGTGACGACAGAAAGCGAGGTTCCGATGGCCTCGGGCTTGAAATCATCAAGCGCCGCAGCGAACGCCACCGTCCTGGCGACGCTCTCTGCACTCGGAAAAGCAGATGTTGTCTCGCGAGAAGCGGCCGCCAGAATCGGTGTCGCTGCTGCCCGAGATGTCGGCGTCACAATCACTGGAGCGTTCGATGACGCCAGTGCGAGTATGCTCGGCGGCGTCACCGTCACGGACAACGAGACCGATACCCTGCTTCACCGAGAAGAACGGGACTGGAGTGTTCTCGTCTGGACGCCACCGGAGCAATCCTTCAGCGCAGATGCTGATGTCGAGGCCTGTACACAAATAGCTCCGATGGCGGAGTTCGTCGCTGAGTTGGCACTCGAAGGGAAATTTGAGCGAGCGATGACAGTAAACGGGTTGGCATTCTGTGCAGCGCTTGGCTTCGATAGCCAACCAATGGTCGAAGTGATGGCAACGGTCGATGGCGTCTCGTTGTCCGGGACAGGGCCGAGTTTCACGGCTGTTGGCGACGAATCAACGCTCGAAGCAATTCGGTCACGTTGGGACGACCGTCCTGGGATGACGAGACTGACAACGACTCAAACGGCCGGGGCAACCATTCTCGGCTGATAATTCCGATGAGCAAGACCGAAGCGATAAAACGCATCCCCGCAAGAGACTACGATATATGACCACACACGTTGGAGGCGACTGGCGATGAGTAGCGAATCAACAATCAACCCCGAGGAGATGTCGCTCGATGAGTTGCGGACCGAGATTCGGGATATCGACCGGGATATCGTCGAGTTGATTGCCCGGAGAACGTACGTTGCCGATACGATTGCGCAGGTCAAAGCAAGCAAAGACCTCCCGACAACCGATGAAAAACAAGAGGAGGTAGTGATGGACCGTGCCGGCGAAAATGCGGAACGATTTGATGTTGATGCAAATCTTGTCAAAGCAATCTTCCGATTACTTATCGAACTGAACAAGGTTGAACAACGCGAGAATCGGTGAAACCGGCATTCCGTGGCGATTCAAACATAAGGTGAGCGAACCGCTCTTGGAAGGCACTTCAGAAGAGCTGTTCTCCGTCGTTTCTCCTCCAGTGGGCGGGCCCGATGTTTTCGTACCGCTCGGCGAGTCGCAACTCCGAGAACATCTCGAAGCCACGAACGACCCAGAACCAAGACGGCTGGCATTCAAAGCCGTCGATTCGACGGAACAGATGATCGGGTACGTAGAACTGAACACGATTGACCGACGAAATCTCTCAGCGAGCGTCTCACGGGTCATCGTGAGCCCAGACGAACGCGACCGCTTGGAACGGGAGCAACGGAACCTCTCGCGCAAAGAACACAGGTCGAACAACTGGGAGAAACAACGCCAGACCGTAGCCGAGCGCTACCAGAAAATAAAGCGCAAGCGGCGTGATTTCCTGCACAAACTCTCGGCATACTATGCTCGGGAGTATGACCTTGTGGCTGTTGAAGACCTCAACGTGAAGGGGATGCTGGAATCACCGCGTAACAGCCGCAACAGGGCGTCTGCGGCGTGGGGAACGTTCCTCCGAATGCTGGAATACAAGAGCGAACGGGAAGGGACGCACTTCGTTGCGGTTGACCCAAGAGGAACGACCAAAGAGTGTGCAGGGTGTGGTGTGGAGACGGACAAACCACTGTGGGTACGTGAGCATTCGTGTCCATCATGTGGGTTTGAAGCGGATAGAGATTTGAATGCAGCGTGGAATGTTCTTTCTCGCGGTCTTTCAGAACTAGGAGTGGTTCACTCCGAAGGAACGTCCTCAGAATCGCCATGAGATTCTGATGGGCTGCGAAAATCGCACAGCGATTTTCGAACGCCTGTGGAGACTGCGCTCCCTACGGGAACTGCGGTTGTTCCTGCAAAGCACGTCGTGGAAACAGGAAGCCCCACCCTCAACGAGCAAACGGGAGACGCCGTGAGCGAGTAGGGTGGGGTAGTTCACTACGCTCTCATATTGATTACAGCAGATACGTCAGTCCAGTCCGAGACTCAGTTTCAATGCCTCGTCCACCGTCTCCATCGTCTCTGTGTCGAGGCTTCCAAGCACCGAGTGAATCCGCTTTTCGATGGAGACGACACGTATCTGGTCGAGGCGAATTGAGGAATCGTTCTCAAACGGTGACTCCGCCGCTTCGACGAGGACCTCGAACGGATAGCCTCGATACGTTCCCGTGGCAGGCGCAACGATAGTCGTACTAGCATTGTTATTCCCAACATCGTTCTGGACGACTACTGCAGGACGAGTTTTCTTCATTTCGTGCCCTTCGGCAGGATCAAGTCGAACGATAACAACGTCGCCGCGACGAATTTCCACGTCCTCGCTCATTTATCCAGCCCGCTCCACGCCTCGTCCGATGCTTCGTCCCACTCTTCTGCAAGCTCTTCCGCACTCTGAGATGCCTCGCGGTACGCAGCAGCCAGTTCATCTTCATTGGGTTGGTCAGATTCTACCTCGACGACGGCGACGGTCACACGTTTGTTGGCGTACTCCGTTCCAAGATAGATTCGGCCTCGATCGTCGGTCTCGTTCGTTCGGAGGTCCCGAGCATCTACTTTCGTCATGTTACCAACTTGGACCTACTGCTGAATAAACATTGCCCACTATTACCCACGAAAGATATTTTCTGTAACTCGTGCCATGGATTTCATCTACCTGAACAAGGTTGAGCAACGGGAAAATCGGTGATTCATAAGACAGTGTGAATCGGTCTACAAAGAGACGATAGCACGAGTTCAGGAAAGATATGCGCTTGCTATCGTTTGCAACTGCTCGCTCTCTTCAAGCGTATGTGTCGTTGAGAGGGGCGAGACGCTAATATGATTATTTAGAATGGTTCGTCGGTCCGTTCCCTCTTCATCGGGGATGTCACCATCCGCCATTTTCTCCCAGAGTTCGTCCTCAATGTCGATTGTCTTGCCGTTGCGCTTGGCGGTTAGTTCAGAGACAGGGGACGGATAGGTGAGTTTTATCTGGTCGGTGCTCCGTTCGACCGTTGGGGCATTGACGTTCAGATAATCAATCCGGTCAAATAGCTCGTTTTCCACAGCCTGCTCGGTAAGATACGCTGTCGCCTTGACGGCCGATTCGTATGCTTCCGACGTGCGGTTGAAACTCCGTGGGTCAAACTCATCACCCGGGATGTACATCGATGAGGCAACCGCAGGAACTCCAAAAAACGCCGCTTCGACGGCAGCGCTCACAGTTCCGGACCTGCCAAGGGTCACAGCACCGAGATTTGCACCACGGTTACAGCCCGAGACAACGACATCTGTCTCCGGACACAGTTCCGAGAGTCCTGCAATCACACAGTCAGATGGTGTCCCGTGGACAAGGTAGCCCAGTTCGTGCTCACCGTATTCGACAGAGTACGAAAGTGTCCGACCCACCGCGCTTTGGTCGTCTGCAGGAGCCACGACAGTCACATTGCCAATATCGGAAAGACCAGCAGCGAGCGCACGTATGCCCGGCGCCTCAATGCCGTCGTCATTTGTCACGAGAATTTCGAGGTCGCTCATACCGGGACCTTGGGGGCTGGTGGTATCAAGGTGGCGTTTGGGTATCCAGCGACCCACACAAAGAGCGTGATTTTGCTACCAGCAATGGCAGGGAACTGCACCGCAGATAGCTCAGTGGGCCAAGGCAGTTAGCTGGATTTATGCAGTCGCGTTCTATCGTAAAAGAGATCCACGTGGTCCTCGTGCGGTTTGAAAAATGCCCGCTTTCGGACACCATTATCTGTTGGAATTTCAAACTCATAATCAAGGTTTGTGGGGTCTGCTGGAATGAGCAGTGTCGTCGTGTTATCGAGGTCGTGTTTGGTTGTCAGTTGGAGGACGCTGCCTTGTTGCTCGACCGTTGCCTGTGTAATCCCCCGATACGATTCGTACTCGCCAGTGAGTTCCTCGAATATTGCTTTCCGGCGGTAGTACGGAACGACGGTTTCGGGTTCTTTGCCATCAAGTATTGCAAGAATCCCTTCTGCAACCGTCGGTGGTGTGGTTGCTGGCGTGGTGTTTGCCCCGATTGCAATCGTATACTCACCATCAGGGGTAAATCCGATATACGAAGAGGAGACGCCCAATGACCCGCCGTGCCCAATCATGGTTCGGTCACCGACCTGAACTCGCTCCCAACCATAGCCGTACTCGTTTCCGGCACGCGGGACATGCCCGTCGTGTGCGGTGGCCAGTCGCTCTGACGGAATGAGTTCAGCCCCGTCGAAAGTCCCACCATTCTGATTCATCACGAGATAGTTCGTCAACTCGGTGACGGGGGCCAACAATCCCCCAGCAGCATAGCTTAGTTCGCGGTGGGGAAATGGGGTCGCTTCCGGCCCGCCATCCCGAAGGATATACGGCGTCATCATATCCTCATCTGTGTTGTCCGGGGCAAACGTCGAACGTTCCATACCAAGCGGTGAGAGGACTTCCGACTCGATAACCGATGCAAACGGCCTGCCAGTTACTTCCTCAATGAGCATACCCAGCAGGATATAGCCCGAGTTATTGTACATCACAAACTCCTCGTCCGTGAGCTCCGTGTCTGCGCCGTTGACGTGGCGGTAGAAATCTTCTCTGTCGCCGAGTGGGACGGTGAACTCTTCAATACCGGTCAACCGTGAGAGAAGGACTTCACTCGTTTTAAGAGATGGGATGCCTGAGGAGTGCGTTAAGAGTTCATGAATCGTAATCGGTTGCTCCCCGTCACCAAGTGTGAACGCTGGAAGGTAGGAACTGACGGCGTCCGTAACCGAGAGCGCACCCCGCTCTTCCAACAAGAGAATACCGAGGGCCGCAAACGATTTACTCACTGAAGCGACGCCATACAACGTGTCCGCTGTTGCTGGCTCGTTCGTTTCGAGGTCTCGTGACCCAAATCCACTTGCATAGACAAGTTCCCCGTCGCGTGACAGCGCAACGCTCGCGCCGGGAACGGATGCTTCGGTAAGCCACTCGCCAACAAACTGTTCAATCTCCCTGCATGTGTGGTCCGATAGCGACATGCTTGAGAGTATGCAGGAGGCGTTATGAAATTCCCGCAAAAAGTGAGTGGTTATGAAGCTCCGTTCCAGCTATCGAAGACGCGCTTTGATGAGCGCATCAAGGTCCTCACGAAGTTCGTCGACTTCAACTTCCTGCAGGACTGGGACGAAAAATCCTTCTACGAGCATATCCTTTGCAAGCCGTTCATTGAGTCCGCGCGAGGTCATGTACAACAGTTCTTCAGCGTCGACCTGTCCGACCGTCGCGGAGTGACTCGCTTCTGTGTCGTGATTGTTGATGATGAGCTTGGGTGAGGCGTCGGCTTCGCTCTCATCGGAGAGCATCAGCGTATTCTCACGCTGGTAGGAACTGGTATCCCAGGCATCCCGGCCAACGTCCTGCACTCCCTCGTAGACCGACCGCGCAGTATCATCAAGGACACCACGGGTGACGAGGTCAGCCGTCGTGTGTTCGCCCTCGTGCCAGACTCGGCTGGCAATATCGATGTGTTGGTCCTCGTATCCGAAGAACGCACCAACAATTTTCGACTCGCTGCTATCACCGATAAGGCGAGTCTCAACTTCGCTTTTAGTGAAGCGAGAACCGATGTTCCCTTCAATCCAGTTTACCTGACTGTAGGTTCCGGCGTTGCCGCGTTTAACCTGATAGTTGTAGGTATCATCCGACAGGTTCTGAAGCGTACCGTACTGGACGTGTGCGTTTTCGCCGGTCGCGACTTCGACGACACCGCTGTAGTATCGGTCACCATCTATGTCTTTGCCAGTTGACTGCCGTTCAAGGATTGTCAGTTCGGCAGAATCCTCGGCAACAACCAGCGTATAGTTAAACAGCGACTGGGAGTTCATCTCAGTGCGAATTTTCACATCCTCTGCAGCAACACCTTCTGGAACAACGACAAGTGTGCCGGCGCTGAACAGAGCTGTTGAAAGCGCAGTCAGATAATCTCGCTGTGTATCGATGACTGACCCCATCTTCTCGCGGATGAGGTCTTCGTACTCCGTAACAGCCTCATCCCAGGCCAACACATCGACGCCATCGGCGCTTTCTCGCTCTTTTTCCTGTTCCCAGTCAAGCGGGTCGACCAACGTCTCGAAATCCAGTTTCGTGAGGTTTGACCAATCACGACCTGGGGTCCGAATGACTTTCGGCATATCGAGGTCATCGAGTGCTGCGAGTGCCTCAAGACGTGTTTCGAGCAGCCATTCGGGTTCGCCGAGCGACTCGCTAATCTCCGTTACCTGTGCTTCCGTCAAATTTGCATGTACCTGCGTACTCATTGTATCACTCGGTGTTATCCGAGACTACCCTCCATCTCCAGTTCGATGAGACGGTTTAGCTCGACCGCATACTCAATCGGCAGTTCTTCCGTGATTGGCTCGATAAATCCAGCGACAATCATCTGCTTGGCGTCGTCATCATCCAACCCGCGGTTCTGCAGGTAGAAGACGTCCTCGTCACCAATTTTCCCGACTGTTGCCTCGTGAGCAACATCCACTTTGTTCTCCTGAATTTCCATGTATGGCATGGTGTCGGAGGTGGACTCGTTATCGAACATCAGCGCGTCACATTCGACCGCTGTCGAGGAGTTCTCAGCACCGTTTGCGATGTGGACGAGACCACGGTAGTTCGTCCGGCCACCATCTTTCGCAACGGATTTGGATTCAATCGTCGAGTGCGTGTTTGGCGCGTTGTGGTAAACCTTTGCACCGGTATCGATATCTTGTCCTTCGCCCGCGAACGCGATTGTGATGTGGGTGTCCGTTGCACCGGGGCCTTTCAGCACCGTACATGGATAGAGCATGGTAGCTTTCGACCCCATACTCCCTGAAACCCACTCCATCGTGGCATCCTTCTCACAGATGGCACGCTTCGTGTTCAGGTTGTAGGTGTTGCGCGACCAGTTCTGGACCGTGGAGTACTGGACGTGTGCGCCTTCTTTGACGAAGACTTCGACACCGCCGGAGTGCAGATTAAACGCTGAGTATTTTGGTGCGGAACAGCCCTCGATGTAGTGCACTTCGGAGTTTGGCTCAGCAATGATGAGCGTGTGCTCAAACTGACCCATTCCCTCGGAGTTCATCCGGAAGTACGCCTGCACCGGCATTTCAACGGTGGTGTCCTCAGGGACATAGACGAACGACCCGCCGGACCAGATTGCGCCGTGAAGCGCGGCGAACTTGTTGTCGCTTGGTGGGACACAGGATGTCATGAAGTGTTCACGGACAATGTCCGGGTGTTCCTGGACTGCTTGGTCCAGGTTCATGAAGATGACACCTTTGTCCTCCCACTGGTCTTTCATGTTCTGGTAAACAATCTCGGATTCGTACTGCGCGCCGACGCCCGAAAGGGCGTTTTTCTCTGCCTCTGGAATCCCGAGTTTGTCGAACGTATCTTTGATTTCTTCTGGCAGTTCCTCCCAGTCATCGACACCGGCACGAACGTCAACGTCCGGTCGAATGTACGGAACGATTTCGTCAATGTCAACCTCGGAAAGGTCCGGCTGGCCTGGCCAGTCTTCTGGCATCGGCATTTCCTGCCAGAGTTTGAGTGCACGAAGGCGTCGTTCGAGCATCCACTCCGGTTCGTCTTTGTCCTCGGAGATGAGGCGAATCGTCTCCTCGGTCAGCCCTTTGTCGGTCTTGAATGCAGCACTCTGTTCTTTCTTGAATTCGAACCGTGCTTCAGTGTCGGTTTCTTTGAGATGTTCTTCTGAGCTCATGGTTGTAATGGATTGTGTTGCTGTTGTTATGCAGTCTGGTAAACTTCTTCGCGGACCCAGTCGTATCCCTCGTCTTCGAGTTCTTCTGCGAGTTCTGGGCCACCGCTTTTCGCAATTTTACCGTCCAGCATGACGTGGACGTAGTCGGGTTTGACGTAATCGAGAATGCGCTGGTAGTGCGTGATTTGGAGAATGCCTGCGCCCTGCTCGTCTCGCAGCGCGTTGATACCGTTTGAGACATCTTGCAGTCGGTCAATGTCGAGACCGGAGTCAATCTCATCGAGAACTGCGATCTCCGGCTCAAGGATAGCTGCCTGCAGCACTTCGTTTTGCTTTTTCTCCCCACCGGAGAACCCAGCGTTGAGATATCGACTGGCGAACTTCTCGTCCATGTCCAGTTGCTCCATTTTCTCCTGGAGAATCTGCTGGAACTCCGCAACGCCGATTTCTCCTTCGTCTACTGGTCCTTCCATTGGGGAGGTTTCATAGCCTGCATCCTCCGCTTCCTCTTCATCAGCTTCATCGTCGTCCTCAAAGAGCTCCTCACGCTCTTCGAGTTTTGCGTTCAGTGCGGTCCGGAGGAAATTAACCATCGTGACGCCCTCAATCTCGGCGGGATACTGAAAGCCAAGGAAAATGCCGAGTGCAGCGCGTTCGTTTGGTTCGAGGTCAAGAAGATTCCATTCTCGCATATCCGCTGGAATTTCTTCGTCATACTCGTCGCCTTCGAGAACGAGCGTGACGCTCCCGCCTGTGACTTCATAGGCTGGGTGACCGGCGATAATCTTCGCAAGCGTGGATTTTCCGCTTCCGTTTGGACCCATCATTGCGTGAATCTCACCGCTGTCGACTTCGAGGTCCACACCGCGAAGAATTTGCTCACCGCCTTCCTCTGCTACTTTCGCCTGTAGATTTTCGATCTTGAGTTGTGCCATGGTTGTGTCTTAGGTCAACCGAAAACTAGGTTGAGAGAGACATAATACTTTCGGGTTTCTCCCGTCTCGTTTCTAATTTAAGAAAGAGATTTTCTATTATGAAAAATTAATCGAGTGTGATATGGCATATTGCTTTTTCTAATCCGAGCAGAATATCGGGTATTAGTGAATCTTTAATCGGCTAGCAGCTGGCCGATATAAAGCGTATCAAGCGTTTTCTCAGCAAACAAGAGAAATAGTTGCGCATCTTGGTCGATGTCTTCAACGGTTATTCGTTTGCCAGGTTCGAGTTTCTCAACATCCTCTACTGGCTCTCGCTCTTGTTGTTCACCCTCAATGAATCCCTCAATTGTGAACAGCTCTAGGTCGATTGCCTGCTCCGCAGTCTGTTCGATGGAGAGTGTGTTTGCATCCGCATCGTATTCATACGTGAAAGAGACTGACGGGGCCGCAACAGTCGAAGTGATGTTGTGGTATCCACCATCCCCAATCCAGTCAACGGCTAGATCATCTCCAGGTGTTACGCCCTTAATAGTGACCTCATCACCTGGTTCAACGTACTCATTCTCATCGCTAAATTGGGTTGCTGCTGGCTCGCCACGGTGTCGGATTTCGTAATTTGTAGCTACTACTGGCTCTGTTTCCTCTGGCTCAACTTGCCTCTGTGAGTCATCAGCCCCTGGTTCCTGGAAAATAACGCGAGCAGACTCTTGCTCGGGCTCAAATGAAACCTCGAAGTCGCCGGGTGGCATCACCGACCCGCCACCGATGTTGACGCTCTCGCCATCCGCACGCTCGTAGATGATTCTAATGACGTTCTCGAATTCAACATCGTCAACGACTACACTCTCACCAGCACCGAGCGTCTCCGGGAGTTCGACTATCCGTGGCTCTTCTTGCTCTGCTTGTCTATCATCATACACCGCAATGGAAACCTGTTCCTGAGGAAGTGGTGGCCCATCAAGATACTCAACCGTTGCCTCGTTCTCAGCAGGGTTCGACTGAATCGCCACCGGGAAGAACGAAAGGATGTTCGACCCAACGGAACTCGTCCCACCCATGTCGGGGTCTTCAAACGTGACAGTCATGGTATCGCCTGGCTCGACCGCGTCCCACGGAATCCCAACAACGGTACCCTCATCGACGGTCTCAATTCCACTGGTCCACTCATCCGCAATTGGGTCGTCGTCAATCTCAATTGTTACGTACTCAACGGCGACCGGGTCACCCTCTCCAAACTTGAATAGGACCTCATCCGTCTCCACATCATACCCCACATATTCCGGAAGCCCTGGTGGGTCAGGACGCTCTTCTGGTGGGACATACTCTTCGGTTTTCTCGAGTGAAACAAGCGACTCCTCGGTCGACACTGTCGCATCATCGGTATCCAAGGCATAGACGGATTCAACGATTGCTGTGAAGTCGTCATCGTATCCATCAGCACCGTCATCGTACCAGCCAGCAAAGAGCCACGTCATTTCTCCACCGTCCTCAGGCTGTTCGTTGCTGAAACCAAATGCGGTCGGGAACTGGACATCCGATAAGCCGTAGTCTTCCCGTGCGTCTGAATCAAACTCGGCTTCGAGGAGTTCAGACTCGAACACCATGCCACCATCTTGACTGACGACTGAATTCACAACGGATACGATATCCTCCCGTGACGAAAGATATGGGGCTTCATCATCGTCTGCGTTCTCAAGAACTGATTCGACTCGTGGTTCTCCACCTGTTATCCCAATGGTTCCGTCTGTCGCAAACACGACTTCGTCGTTCGAGTCGTCATCAATATCAACTAGGATAAAATCACCATGCTCGGTTCCTTCTTCAGTGAGTTCAAACGACCCAGTCCAGATTGTGAAGGGGATGACCTCCGACTCATTCGCAACCTCAAGGTTGAGCACCCAGTCAACCTCTGACGATTCTGCAAGCGTCTCTTGCAGATAGTCCTTGTCAGGCCCAAGGTCTGAAACGGGAATTGAATACGGATGGAAATAGAGGGAGAATGGGTCATCAGGGGCAAAGAGATAGGAGAACGCCGGAGCCAGTCCGGAAGGGACATCCAACTGTTCTTCGAGCGTATCTGCGTGCTCGCTAGTCCCGTCATCGCCCACATCGTCGTCATTCCCGCTATCTTCAATACAGCCTGCAATACTCACTATCAGTGCAACTCCTGAACCAGTCAGAAGCGTTCGTCTGGAGAGCCGTGTCATGTTGTCTGTTTGTCAACCAATTTATTTAAAAGGTCGATATCCGTTTCTCGGAGCAAAAACCGAATGTGGTACCGTCAGAAAGAGAGCAAACTCAGTACCTTGTCGGTTTACATAAACTCGCCAAGTCCTTTCTGTTCCTGTCCGGATTTGACCTCTTGCCACGAAATATCGAGTGCTTCGAGAATTCGCTCAATTGGCCCCTGGAGGGTCTTTTCGAGCATCTTGTCCCAGTCAATCTCAAATTCCTCGGGGAGTTGATCAGCATACTCGATACAGATTACATCCGGGTTTCGCTTGAACTCACCATACAGCGGGTCAGTCGATGGGTCAAGGCCAAGCTCGCTTTCAACTCGCTCGAAGAAGTCCGAGTGGACGCGCTTGAGATAGAGCCGTTTGGGTTTTGAGCCACGCTGGAAGTTCGTCCCGAGCAAGAGATTTGCGTATTTTGCCCCGCGGACCTGTGCCGTATCGGTATCGTAGTTGTCCAGTCGTTTCCCAATGCCACCAGGAATACCAATCCGTTCCGGATCGGCTTTCCCCTCTTTGAACTCCTCGATGACCTCCGTTACATACGTCTTGATATCCTCGAAATCATCGCCGGTCACGATCATCTCGATGACGTTTTTTTGCACCTCTTTGGTGATGGCGGCGATATCAGAGCGCTGGTATTCAAAGCCAGTAATATCGATATCATCGACCTCTTTCCCTTCTTTCCAGACGATATGTCCAGCATAGCGCTTCTTTTTACCAGCCTGGAAGAATCGCTTGTAGAGTTTTTCAAACTCAATCTGGAACCGATGTTCTGTAGCGTTTAACACCTCCAATGCAAACTCATCATAAGATTTGTTAATCCGCTCCTCAATTTCGAGCGAGCGCTCGATTGCTTCGTCCTGTGAGACCTCATTACCAACGCTTACCATGACGCTGTCGGTGTCCCCGTAGATCACTTCTTTGTCAATTTCGTTGGTGACTTCCTCCGTGAACTCGATGACCTCACGACCCGTTGCTGTGACAGCAGCACCCATTTCGCGGTCGTACAGCCGGAATCGGGTCCACCCCAAAACGCCATAGAGAGACTGACCAACGTGCTGGAACGTTCCGTTTCGGCCGGCCATGAGGGTGTGGTTATCCTCGACAGTAACGCAGTATACACCCTTATCAGCGGTACTACGAGAGCCACTCCTATGCATTCGGAAGGAATTCTTTCCGCCCTCGGTACAGTAGAGTCGCCACGACCCGCTGTCATGGTTGTACGTTACCGTTTTGCCAAGCTGCGCACACAGTCGGATAACATCGTCCCGAAGTGTTTGACTGGCTGTGGAAAATCGCCAGGAGTTGGGTTGGCGGTCTCCATCCCCGTCGATGAGCGTCTCAAGGAACAGTTGCTTTTGCTCCCTGCTGGCTTGGAATATACATTCGGGAATCCGCTTCTCAAAGCTTCCGTCACCACAGGAGTCTTTGAGGAAGTTCCCAAGGAGTTCCGATGTAAAGCTAAATGAGCGGTCATCAGTGTAACAATCGAATCCCATACTATCAAGCAGTTTTCCGATTCGTGAGTGGTGGTTGTCGCCACCATCCGGAAGAACATCCAGTGATTGCGTAGCAGTAGTACCCTCTTTGTCAGTAGAGTCAGCGCTTTGTGCGATTTTGACCGTTGTGGAGCATCCCCGGTAGTTATCCCCGAATTGCTTTTCAGTGGTTGTGTAGACGTTTCCTTCAGTGATATACCACGCGAGGAACTCGATGAACTCATCGCCATCGTAGACTCTTGGAATCCACTTGCGATTCGGTTCAGCATGGATGTAGCTGCGCTCGCAAACAGATTCGATATACTCTCGGTGTTGTTCAAACTCCGCGGCGGTGAAGACATATCCAACCTGACCGATATCGTTTTTCTGAACTCTGGGTGGTGTCCAACCCAACTCCGTTGTAAACGTATGTCCGTGAACTGACGGTCGAACCCAAACCTCGTACTCCGCATCGATGTATTCGGTCAGGTCGACTGTCTCAATACGACAACCGTGTTCGAAATCCCAGTCATGGGGGAGTTCGTAATGACTTGATTCGTTGAGGTCGCCGGCTTCAATGAAGTCCCAGCTATCCTGTGTAATTCCGTTTGTGTCGTTCTGGCGGACAAGCATCCGGTGGTTTGGCGTTACGCGGAAATCGATTTTGCTGGTCTGAATGTCGACGAGTTCCCCGCGATAGTCCGGGTATGCGTGGGTATCAGTGACCTCCTTCACCTGTAAGTTCATCGTTCCGGGGTCGAGCGAATAAACCTCATCACCAATTTCGAGGTCGGTGATTAGCCGGACGCCATCAGGTGTCAGCACCTCGGTATCCGGCGTGAAACAGTTCATGATTACCTTGACAGCTTGTTGTTGGCGGTCATACTGCTCGTATTCAGCAGATTTGGGGTCGTGCTGATTTCGGAGTTCCTTCTTTTGTTCTCGCTCGGTCAACAGCTCATCGACCATCCCACGGATTGCGCCGTCTGGTTCCTGCTGGAAATGTGTCCCATTGGGCGCACGGTAAGTCTCATCACCGTAGGAGTCGGGGTTGACTTTGGTCTCTGGCGATGCGTTAATTGTTACCATGCACATCGGGTAGAGGCTCTTCAGGTCGAGCACGCTCACATTCTCTCGAACGCCAGTAATTGGGTCGAACACAGCCCCACCCTCGTACTCTTCGCTCTCTTGTTGTCCTTTCGAGGGGAGGGCGAATTTGTCGTGCAATTTATGCAGGACATACATGTCCACTGCATCGCCGGGAGTGGTGGCGTCTTCAAGTTTACAGCCGACAAACTGGCGCACTTCGTTCCAGAACGCAACGATGTCTTGTTCTCGGTCAAGCTCGACACAGAGTTCAACATCCCGAAGGTTGTATTCGAGCAACCGTTCGGGGTTTTCTTCCCACATATCCCCGATATCGCCCGTATAGCGTTCCTTTCCGATACCGAGTTCGCGCTGGCCGACCGCTTCGAGGCGATAGGATTCGAGTTCGGTAAACTGTGTTCGCTGATAGGCATACAGCAAGTCAAACACCACACGACCTTTGATATCAGGTCCGCCCCAGCCACTGTCCCAGACCTCGTTGACCCGGGAAAGGCGATTTGAATCAAGGTCCTGTTTTGACGAGCTATTGAGTACGTCGAGACGGTCCACGAGATACGGGGCATCGAAGTCGTCAAAGTTCCAGCCAGTCAGGACGTCCGGGTCCGTCTCATCGAGATACTCGATGAACTGGGCGAGCATCTCTGCTTCACTCTCGTAAATACGAATGTCGTAATCTAGCTCGACCACTTCATCCGACGCCCTGCGTGAGTCGGTTTGAATGGGTTCGTACTCAGGGAGTTCTGACGGTGGGGTGACGCCTTTCTGTGCATCAACAAGCCAGAGAATATACTGGTCGTCGTAGGAATCGTGACTGGCAATACAAATGATAGGCTCTTCTCCCTCCTCAGGGAAACCATGGCGGTCCTCAACTTCAATATCGAAGGTGTTGACACGCGGGGTTACATCAACGTCTACGGGTTCAACTTCTTTGTGGTGGACCCGAACGGTCATTCGGTCCGAGTCATCTGCCCCGCTGATTTCTCGGCGCGGGATTCTGATACCACTCGTGATGTCCTTATCGATAAGGAACCGATTTGGAAAGAGAATATCCGCTTCGTAATGGTCAAATTCGTCTCGAACTTGTCCAACGTCTCGGGGCGTCTGCCCGTATATCTTTAGGAGTTCTGTCCCACGGATGGACTGGAAAGGGTTCCCGTTTGTATCGGTTTCATCCCACCCGGTAATTCGGTCATATTCCTGTAATCGTCCCTCGGTAACCGAATCAGCTGGTGTGTAAAAATAGGGCTTGAACTCTCGAACGCGCGCGTGGACGAGTTCGCCGTCAGTTGTCCGACCAAACACGTGAATGACGGGATACTCGCCATCACCGTTCCCTTCTATCGTATAATCGACCTGCATGACCGCAATATCGACCGTCTCGTCGGTCTCTTCGTAAAGCACGTCAGCTTTATCAAGATGCGTCGTACTCGCTGTGTTACCGGCGACGGCTTTCGCTTCCTCGGACGCGGGACGGGCATCCTCGTCATCCGTAGAATAATCCCCAAGTGAAGACTGACCCATGATAGTCCGTGTTTGCTCCCACCGGTAAAAACTCCGGTGAAAGATAGCGGTTGCATCAGCCACGAACGTATTGGTCAGATTGGGAAAACGATTAAGTATGATAGATTATAACTTACATACGAAGCCTCAGTGCGTGGGGCTTCCGACGGGAACCACCGTCGAACGCTATGTAATTGGTACCGACCGTCAGGCAGCGCGCCGGGAGGATGACCGGCCGGCATCCTTCAGGCATTTTACACAGGCAACCCAACGAGGAACACCACCCTGTCGACGGTGAGGCTTAACCGCTTGCGGATAGTACCAGTGGTATGGCCCGGAAGGCCACATTGCCGGGCACATCCGAGACAGACCAGATAGTGTGCCATGTCGATATGGATTGTTTTTATGCGGCTTGCGAGCGCCTGCGTGAACCACCGTTGCGTAATGAGCCGCTTGTGGTTGGGATGGGGTATGAACCCGGCGAGAGTCATGGCGCGGTGGCGACCGCAAGTTACGAAGCCCGTGAATTTGGTGTCGAAAGTGCAATGCCCATCTCTGAGGCACTGACGTTACTTCCGAGAAAAATTGAGGTGGCAAAATCGGGTGAGCGACCGGTCTCGGAGGCTGGCTTTTATCGGTCTGTCGACCTTGAGTGGTACGAATCGGTGGCACAAGACGTGAAAGCAGTGCTCCGAGAGTATGCTGAAACGATACGGGAGGTCAGTATTGACGAAGCGTATCTCGACATTACCGACCAGACAACGTGGGATGATGTACGGGCATTTGTCTCGGAACTAAAAGCAGCGATTCTGAACGAAGTCGGTGTTCCCGCTAGTGTGGGCGTCGCCCCAACGATGAGTGCGGCAAAGGTCGCAAGCGATCACGACAAGCCAGATGGGCTGGTAGTCGTTCGTCCTGGGGAAGTCGCCGCGTTTTTCGAACCGCTTGATGTGGAGGCCGTACACGGCGTCGGGCCTGTGACAGCCAGTGAACTCAAAAAAAGGGGTATCGAAACGGCGGGTGACCTCGCCGCTGCGGACGAACACGAATTGGAAAAGCGGTTTGGGGAGCGGGGTCGTCGCGTCTGTCAATTTGCGCGAGGAGCAGATACACGGTCTGTTGAACCACGAGGGAAACCCAAGAGTTTCTCCCGGGAATCCGCGTTTACTGACGCAACCGCAGACGTAGAATTGGTCACGGAGCGAATGGAAGCACTCGCGACCGCAGTTGCGAAGCGGGCGTCACAACGGGATGTCCTGTATCAGACTATCGGCATCAAAGTTGTCGAGCCACCGTTTGAGGTAAACACTCGAGCGCGGTCATTGCCCGGGCCGGTTTCGGATTCCTCGCTTGTGGTCCGGGTTGGACGCTCACTCTTTGAGGAGTTCGAGGGAACAACTGTCAGGAAAGTGGGTGTTCGGCTGTCAAACCTCTCGTTTGAATCGGCTGAGCAACCAACGCTTGCAGACTGGGACAGTGAAACGCATTCACTGGCAGAAAGCCACCGCCAAAGTGACGACCAGCCAGATGCCGGTGATACGTCGAAAAGACCGGGAAACAGGAATGGACAGCGGTCACTCACCGAGTATACCAAACATGACTAGTGGACCCCTTCATACATTCCAGAAAGTGTAGCAACAGTACCAGTATACTGTAATAGTATTTCGTGTTTTTAGCGCTCAAAAGCCCATAAATCTGCATTTTCATTTTTATAAGACACAATTATATCACTTGAAGTAATATACTATGCATGACCTGGCAGGCGACGATACTTGTCACACCGACGCTATTTGCGGTAGTGCTCGCGGCGTTACTGTCAGGATACGGACTGTACCAGTTACACGCAGGTAACCGCAGCCCTGTTGTACTCCTGTTTTTTTGGATTACCCTCGCCACGCTTGTCTGGACTGGATTCTCAGCGCTCAAGTTGCTCCACACGGACCCTGAGACGAAACTATTGTTCTATCAGATACTCCATATCGGTGCTGCCGCCTTGCCACCGCTTTTGTTCTGTTTCATCCTTGCCTACACCGACCGGACAGAGTGGTTGCACCCGGCATTACTCGGTGGTATTTTTGCCGTTCCTGCTCTCTTTGTGGCACTGCTGTTTCTCAACCCCGCGAACATTGTGATACAAGACGTTCACGTCATGACGAACGAACTTGTGTTACTGCGCGTTGAGAGCGGCCCAGGATTTCTCGTCTTTTTGTTATTTAGTACGGTATTTGTCAGTGCCGGCGTTGGGATAATGCTACTTGAATTACGACAGGTCGGTGCCACATACTATCCGCAGGCAGCGCTCATCACCCTCGCCGTCCTTGTTCCGCTGGTATTTGGTGGATTAAATGCACTGTCTGTGCCACCGTTTATCCAAGATGGACCGAACCTAGTGCCGACATCTGCTGCAGTGTCAACGGCCGCACTGGCTCTGCTCTTGAGCCGATATCGGCTGTTTAGCCGTCCGCCATTGGCATATGCCACCGCGATGAAGTATTCGCCCGATGCACTGTTTGTGCTTGACCAAAAGGAACAGATTGTGCATGCAAATGAGAGAGGTACTGCGATTCTAAACGAAATGGGAGGTCAACTGGGTGAGACGCTGACGAAGCATCTCTCGGGCTTCAATCCAGAGGCGGATTCCGGACAGCTCAGAGAGGTCTCAGGACGGTCAGGGGAGACAACGTACCAAAGAATAGTCGTAACTCCACTGGAGCGCGGGGGAAGGTTCATCGGTTGGGTCGTCTTGTTGCGAGATGAGACGACGCAATACGAACAAACCCGGTTGTTAGAGGAAAAGAACGACAAGTTAGAACAGTTCAGCAGCGTCGTCTCACATGACCTTAGAAACCCGCTCGGGGTTGCACAACTCAGGCTCGAACTGCTGCAAGAGGAGGTGAGCAGTGACCATATTCCGCCAATTGAGCGGGCGTTGACGCGTATGGAACTCCTCATTGACGACCTATTGGCACTGGCTCGTGAGGGAAAGAAGGTGCGGGAGTTTGAGACAGTTCCTCTCAACGTCCTTATCCAACGGTGCTGGGAGAATGTCGAGACAGGTGGTGCACAGCTTGAGCTCAACAGTGATGGATTCATACGGGCGGATGAAAGCCGGATTGAGCAACTGATTGAAAACCTCTTTCGAAACGCAATCGAGCGCGGCGGTGAGGGGGTGAACGTGACAGTTGGTGAGTTGCCAGGCGGCTTTTACATCGAAGATGATGGACTGGGCATTGCACCCGCAGACGTTGAGGCAGTGTTTGAAAGCGGCTATTCGACGACACCAGACGGGACTGGTCTGGGACTCTATATTGTTCAAGAGATTGTCAAAGCTCACGGCTGGGAGATAGCGCTTACAGAGAGTTCAACAGGTGGTGCGCGCTTTGAGATTACGGGGGTCGAGTACGTGGCATGGCCCAAGAACTGAAAGCAGGCTACCCCAAAGGAGTATGATTCTGCAGGACGAACAACACGTATGGTTGATGTCGGCGGCGAGTGGAATCAAACACAACTTGAGACGTTCCTTGCTGAGGCAGTCGTTCCGGTTCGGATTGGCTGTCACCACCCAGATGGCGGCCTCTGGATGCTCTCGCTCTGGTATCAGTTCGCAGACGGGACGATTCAGTGTGCGACCGGTGAGTCATCCGCGATTGTCTCTTTTCTCCGAAAAAACCAAGAGGTCTCCTTCGAGATATCGACGAACCATCCGCCATACATGGGAGTCAGAGGCAATGGACGAGCAACGGTAGCCCCGGATGATGACAAAGTGGTGTTGAAAGCGTTGCTGTCGCGGTATCTCGGGGAGACAGACTCACCCCTTGCAAAGACGCTGCTTTCTCCAGAGCGAAACGAGATTGTCATTACAATCAAGCCTGAGCGTCTCTATACCTGGGATTTCACCAAGCGAATGAAAGGGGTACAGGAGCGTCAATCACCGGAAACAGACGAAACGGAACAACAGGACCGCCACCGACCAATTCATTCGCCAAAGTTTGGATAGCTGGGAACAAAGCGGCGCTAATCTGCAGTTTCGACATCAGTTGCCTCGGCGGTCTCGTGTTCTTGGTCGCTTTGTGGAAGTGAGCCACGAAAGCGTTCAAACGTCGTCGTTGTCTCTGCGGAGGTTCGTGACCCGATAGCAGTGATAATCGAACGGGCACGCCGTGCCCGGGTCTGTCGCCAGTCCCGTTCGCGATGGCCGTAGGTCCGCAGACAGCGCAAAAAGTCTATTTTGCGAAACGCGGGCCAATATGGAGTGGAGAAATACACTGCCGCTTCGTTTCCGTTTGCTTGCCATGGCAGGAAATTCGACGTTCGCTCATCGCCCCCGCTGCGAATGATTAGGTCAACCTCTCGTCTGGCGCTCGGGCCAAGCGCTTTTTCGACGGTCTCAACGCCGATTTCGGTGGGTGTGAGTTCACCACGTTCGACAGTGCGTGCAATCGTACGGGTCGCAGAGAGCAGTTCTGCCCGACCGCCGTAGGCGAGCGCAATGTTAAGCTGTAAGTTATCGTATGTGCTGGTCTGTGCGGTCGCGTATTCGATTGCCTCCTGAACGCGCTCGGGGAGTTGGTCTGTCTCGCCGAGCGCGCGAATCTGGACTTCTGCATCATGTACGCGGTCGGAATCGGCAAACTCACGGAGTTTTCTGGAGATGAGGTCGAACAGTTCCTCTCGTTCTTCCTTCGGTCGCTTGAAGTTTTCAGTGGAGAAGGTATAGAGCGTGACTTCCGCGATGCCGAGTTCGTCACACCACTCAAGAAGTTGCTCAGTTGTATCAGCGCCGGCGCGGTGGCCATCACTCGGGTCTTTCCCGTGCTCGCGCGCGTATCGCCGATTCCCATCCTGAATCACCGCAACATGCGTGGGTGTCTCCGTAATCTCAGAGCGGAGGACATGTTCGTAGACAGTTTCAATGATTGAGCGGGGCCACCGTCGCATTCACTCGAAGACAGAGTTGCCACAGATAAGATTCTTGTGTCTTTCAACCAGACTATCGGTGTCGGTTAAGTGATTGCTTGAGTTGTTTTGCGGCTTCGCCAGCCGCTCCGAAATACTCACCCCGAGCCTGCTCGCCAGCAAAGATGATACCACGAGAGGAGTTGACCAGTCCTACCCCCTCAGCAAGCCCATACTCGACAGCGGCGGCCTCGTCGCCCCCCTGGGCACCGACACCCGGAACCAAAAACGGAATCTCTGGAACGAGTTCTCGAAGCGCTTCGAGTTCGGCCGGTGCTGTCGCCCCAACGACGAGCCCAATGTTTCCCTCGTCGTTCCACTCGTCGGCGAGCGTCGCGACCCGCTCATAGACTGGTTCCCCTGATGCAAGTTCGAGGTCCTGAATGTCGCCACCGCCGCGGTTTGAGGTTCGACAGAGCAGGAAGATACCCTTCGAGGACCGTGAGAGGAATGGGTCAAGCGAATCCCGACCCATATACGGGTTCACCGTGATGGCATCTGCCTCATCTAACACGGTGGCGTACTGTCGAGCCGTGTTTCCGATATCGCCACGCTTGGCATCGAGAAGTACCGGGACATCCTTGCCATGGGCATACGCAATGGTTTCTCTGAGTGCGCGCCAGCCGTCGCTATCCTCGTAAAAGGCCGCATTGGGTTTATAACAGGCCGCGTGCTCGTGCGTGGCGTCGATAATTCGGCGGTTAAACGCCCACCGAGGCAGGTCTACATCTTGAACAGCGTCCGGTAGTCGGTCCGGGTCAGGGTCAAGACCGACTGAAACGATGCTGTTTGTGGTCGCGATACGCTCAGCAAGCCGTTCGAAGAACGTCATTGCTCACACAGCGCCAGGAAATTCTCAAAAACAGCCTCGCCCTCTTCAGTGTGAGCGACTTCCGGATGCCATTGCACACCGTAGAGGTCGCGTTCGGTATCGCTCATCGACTCAACGCCACACACATCGCTTTTGCCGGTCCGGACGAACCCATCTGGAACCGTCTTGACTTCGTCAGCATGACTGGCCCAAACGCGTGTCTCAGGGGCCAATGAGCCGACGAGTGGGTCTGCTTCCTCCGTGATTTCGACCGTCACATCCGCATAGCCGCCGTAATCACCAGGTCCAACTTCGCCGCCCAGTTCATCGGCGATAATTTGCATGCCCAGACAAATCCCAAGAACGGGAATGTCAAGGGACAGGTACTCACCGCAGTTGCCAATTCGGTCAATGT
>PUNZ01000031.1 GCA_003551945.1 Halovenus sp.
GGTGCTTCTGGCATCACCATACATATATTTTCTAAAACAACTGCTTGCAATACACTTTTAAGTTCCTTCGCTAGTTCATTCTGACAATCAACTATGTGCTTCATTTTTCTTTCATCTTCTTTCTTTAAAGGAAATTTAACAGCGATACCTTTAAAAAGATATACTGAATAGTGTGTTCCTTTTTCGTTTCTAATATCCATATATTAATTTACTCACCCCACCCCAAATTGGGGCGGAGTCAATAAACTAACTTACGTTAGTCCATTACAACCATAGCATTCAGGAATCGTTTTCCATTTTCATGGAACACTTTACTTCCGAATACTGTGTAAGGTTTAAACTTGTAACCAAGTCTGTCCTCAGCTTTGGAAATATCCATTTGAGGAGAAGCTTGCATTACTAAGTCAATCATCTTGTTTCTACCAACGTAAATTGCATGACCTTCTTTGTCGTAGTGTGAAGAGTCATCAGAAACAAGGTCTTCATACTCTTCTCTGGAGATAATATTACCAGAAGAGTAAGGAGTTCCAGTAACTTCACCGTTAAGTTCGGTAGCACCTGCAGAAGTTAATCTGAGAGTCTCAGGAAGGTTGTTAGACATGTATAGGTTGAAGCCCATAGCATTACCAACGTGACCATTTCTGAGAGTAGCGTCTGCAATGTCGAATCCTTTTTCACTAAACTCCATGTCGAGTAAGTAGAAAAAGTCAGGACTAGCGATTATTATCCAATCACCAGTTTCTTCAACATTAGCTTTTCTGAGCTCCTTTCTGGTTGAAGCCAAAAAGTCTCTTACTTTATCTTGTTCGAGAGGGTCGGTATAAATATACTCAGCACCATCGAGAACGTTCATAAGAACGTGTTTGTCGATAGTATCTTTCAACTTATAACCTGCTCTGTCACCAATTTCTGCTACTTTATCAATGTTGGTTTGGAGTTCTTCAATCCTATCAACATAGAAAGGTGCAATCTTTACTTGGTCAACTTTCAAAAACTCTTTTGTGGCGTCACTTTCGTGGTAATCAGAATCAGTAATATCGTCATTTCCGATTTCAGGATTATAATCCATTACATCGGGCATTTCAATATAAGAGTGATTCACAGTATCACCATCTTGAAGGTAAGCCTTCAACCTTGTGTTAGCAACCTCAGTAGCTACAAGAGACTTATAAAGAGGCTCTTGAAGGAACGGAGTCCAGTACTCAGGAACTAATGGTTGAAAGTCTGATCTGGGTGTGTATGACATTTATTTTATCTACTCCAGCCTATTTACTGTGCTTTTTAATAATATTCTCACGAATCTTGGAAATCTGTTCCATGTTGTTTATAGGGTCACTAGTGATTTCTTTAATGTCATCAGTAGTGAGATTGTCCAAGTCTTGAGTTGTAGCACCTTGTTTTGAGCTGGGCGTAGGACTAGCTTTATCTTTCTTCTTCTTTTCACGTTTCGCTTTAATAAGTAGCTGAGTATCCTCATGCTTAGCCGCTTCTCTTAAATCAGTTCCAAGAGCTTTGGCTTGTCTTTGGATTACTTCGATTTCATCATCTTCATAATCCTGTAAAGTTTTCATAAGCTTAATTTGCTCTAGTGGGTCGTTAGAGGTTTCGACTGTAGATTCTGAAGAACTATTACTTTCAGAATCATTATCAACCTCAACGTCTGCCTCTAAAGCTCTCTTATACGTGTCAGCTGCCTTATATTTGGCCTCTGCTTTTTTAGCTCTGGCGAAGAGTTCTTCGTTCTTCTTCTTCAACTCTCCAAGCTCATCTTTCAGAGCTTCAGGGTCGGAAACGTCTTGACCCTCGTTTGACTTATCGTCTTGTGGTTTTTGAGAGGTTTCCTCCTCTTCTCCTTTTTGAGAGGTCTGGTCCTCTTTATTTTGTTTATCCATAATTTTTTCAAGCAGGTTTTTTTCCTGCTGATATTAAATTAATAACTTTTAAACTATGCGTACTCGCTTCTTCCTCCTGTATCTTTATCACTGTTTACTTTTTCCTTGAATCTTTGTATAATCTGTAATAATCCACTTGACACCATTTGTGATGCTTTTAATTCTTCAAGGCTGTTAAGTCCATGAACGTTCTCAACTGAGTTGAGTATTCGTTCAAGATAATTAATAACTGCATCACCTTGAAGTGTGCCGACCATATCATCAATAATCTCATCCATTTCTTCTCTATTCATATCTCTTGGTTCTTGATTTTGAGTCATAACTTATTTGAATTAACTATTAATTTATATTTGTTCCATTTGTTCAGGACCTCCGCCCATTCCAGGTGGAACATTTTGTGGTATTTTTGCTTGGCTAATACCACCACCTTTTGCTTCTCTTGCTTTTTCTTTAATTTTCTGCTCTTCATCAGGTCCAATATCGATGTCATTAATATTGATACCGACAGATTCAAGTAATTTACTAAATATTCTCTTCTTGGTTGGGTCAACTAATACTTCAGGGTCTTGTTGCATAGTCTGTAAAATCATGCTCATGTTAGCCGATTGCATTCTCAGGTCTTTCTCTTGACCAGTAATAGTTATATCAACTCTGTATTTAATGTCTTTGTAAAAGTTATCAGGAATCTTAACATCTTCACTCTTAATCTTACTCTCAACAGCCATCTTAATAGCATCGTATTGTTCTTGAGTCGGTGCTGCTTTTTCATTAATCACGAAATCAATAACTGCTTTGTTAGTTCTCTTTTGAACGACATACTTCTTAAATCTATCCAAGTCTTCACCTGCTAACTTAACATAGTGCTCTTTTCTTTTACAGAACATAGGAATTATGTCATTGTAAATAACTTCCTTAATTTGTGAAGCAACTCTCTTTCTAATAGTTGAGAAGTAACTATCAATAGCTTCTTGAGCCATTTGAGCAGAACCGAGAGGTGTTCCCGCAGGAGGTCTTTCTCCCCTAGCAATATCGTAAGCAAATGTATTTTGAATGGCTGCTTCTTTCCATTTTTGCTCCTCTCTATCAAACGCAGCTAAGTTTCTTTCCTCTGTAGGTATTCTAGTTATCTGGTCATAAGCTGTAACCACATCACCATTAGCAATCTCTTTGAGGATGTTCTTCTTAAAGTTATCATCTCTAGTTTGAAATATATTTAATGCTGAGAAGTAAGATGACTTTACTCTCAAGTTCGTAATCTCATTAACTCTAACTTGCGGGTCTGATAGAACTTCCACTCTTGAAACTCCCAACCATCTTCCTGGAATTTTCTCGAAATGAAATTCTCTGTAAGGGAACTCATCTTCTTTATCTATCTCGTCAGCTCTAAGTATAGTTCCTGCTTGTGGTCCAAATTGGTCTTGAGTTATAGATGGTTGTCCTTCTGTGTATTTACTTTGAGGAACAGCACAAATAACTCTTGAATAAACTTTATTTGTCGGGTCTCCATCTTCTTTAACTACAGATTCGGAAATATAACCATATCTTTCATAAATCCTTATATAATCCTCTTTATCTGGTTGAAACTCGTCTATCGCTTCCTGACAAGCTTCAGAGTCCCATAATTCCTTATCTGCCATGCTGGCAACTTGCTGCGGGGACATGAAGTGTCTTTCAATAACAAAATTTGATTGCATTAAGTTATCAGCAGATGGGTCGCACACAAAGTTCCTTAAATCAACATTATAGAAATCGTTATTTCTTTTCTTAATAACAGCACTTCCTAAAATTGGAAGTTCATAAAATACTCTATCAAGGACTTCAGTAAAACTGCTTTCTTTTAACCAATAACGAAAGTCTAAATCCATTAACCAGGTCTCAATAGACGACTGACCAGGTGCAGGAGATATAATTATGTCATCTGGGTCGAACTTGATAGTATTGTAAGCTGTATTACAAGGATTTTTAACTATATTTTCAAAGAACTTCTCAAAACCCTCACTATCTACCTTCCCTGTTTTGAACTTAGAATGATAGAATCTCCAGTTTTCGTCTATTCTTTCTTTTTGCTTAAAATCATAACCATCAACAATCTTTACACTTTGAGTGTGATAGTTATTTATTTCTCGTCCTATTTTTTTAAAAAAATCTCCTGTGTCCATTTTTATCTATATTCGTTAAAAGTTTTAGTTAATCTAGGTCTGTCATCGTCTTTATCGTCTTCACCGCCTGGTCGCAGACCCCAAACAACTAAAGCAAGGGCCATGACCAAATCGTCATGTTTGCCTTTAGGTGCTGAGTATTTTGTATAATCATTATTTGTTTTTTTGTAAGAATATTGTCTAAGTTCCTTAATTAAATCCTCGTGTTCAGGTATAGTAATTAACTGCTGTTCAATGTACAGAGATAGTTTTTCAATAATTTGCTGCTTTGTTTTAATTGAATGGAACGATACTGGTTCTACATATACCTGAGTCTTAATGTCATCAACTATTGGGTCTCCAACACCTGATGAGTCTATCATTACTTTCGCATTGTTGTATTTTCTGGCTAAAGCAATTATTCTGTCCTTCTGAACGTTGTAATCTGTAGCATTAAACTTATCTACCCATACTACATCTTTACTGCTTCTATTTGCTATAACAATCGCTGTGTAGTCATTATGTTTACCGATATCAACTCCCATAATATATCCCGCTCCTTCTTCAGGTTGCTTCATTGAACCGACAGATATCTCAGAAATACCTCTAAATACTTGCCCAGCACCTTCTACAAAATCAGCTTCATATTCTTGCCTCCATTTGCTTTTCGGAACACTTGTTTTAATATTCTCTATAGCTTGCTCTCTTTCTTCTTCTGACAGACCTGGTTCTGGAAAATAAGGATTTGCATACGATGGAAATCTCAAACCATCATTATCCAACCACAGGTCATAAAACCAGTTCATTCCAGTAGGAGTAGAAATCATTATAGTTCTAGCCCCCCTGTCATGGGTTGTCGGTTTTAAATATTGAAACCATACATCCGCACTAATTCTTGAAGCCTCATCAATAACGACTAAATCAGTACTTCTACCAAGCATACCTTCAGCGTTTTGTCCTGATTTACATTCAATAAGTGTACCATCTTTCAATTTAATAGTTGGAATAGGTTTCTTTTTCACAGAGAACTCATCATCCCCTCCAAACAATTTACCTAAATTACGAATAGTCTCGTCAAAGACTATCTGGGTAAGCTCATAATTAGGTGCTGCAATCCATATCCTGGACTTCTTATCAGGCCTAATAGCCTCTCTTGTGACCTCATAACTTGCATACATTGTCTTACCTGTTCTTCTTCCCGCACAAATAACTAGTGGGTCTTTAATGGACTTTATCATCTCTTCCTGAGCAGCATGTGGTTTAAAATCTAAAGCATTTTGAAGTTTTTCATGTGATATAGGATTGCTGTCATTCATGCTCAATTATATCATCATCAGAACTTTTTGATTCATCAGAGGATATATTAATATTTTGATGTTCAACGAGCTGATTAATTTTGTTTTCGTATTTCTTTTGATTAAACCCTCCTTTTTTATTAGCATCATCAACTCCTTTCATCTTTAACATCATCTTTATTGCCCGCAAAGAGTCAGTGTCCTTTCCATTCATGGCAATATCATGTAATCTATCTAAATACTGATTGTCATCTATCTGGTCTAGTAAATACTGCCAAGTCTTTGTATTTTTTATTTGGTAAGATTTAGCTGAATAGTCTGAATAACCAAAATCTTTCTGTATTTGATACAAGCTGGGATTGTCTCCATTCATCAGCTGTCTCATGTATTCATCAAATACTTTTTTCACTCTCTGACTTCTAACACCACCAATAGTGTTATTTTCTCCTTCTCTTGCTTTTTCAGTCTCTTCTTTAAATTTTTTATTTCTTTCCTTTATTCTTTTCTCTTCTGCTGTTTCAGTTTTGGCATCAGACATAGATATACTTTTCTTATTTTAAACTATACACATTATATCATATTTAATACAACGTGTCAATGCTTAACTATTGGAAGCAGAAAAGGGGCTTGATTTTTGCAAAAAAATATGCTATACTGTTGGCAGACAACAGAGAAGCGACAATGAATATTCACAAATAAATAGAGGTTGTAACGAGCAGGGTCTTAATCGACTCGAGAGATAGGTACTCGAGGGCTTGCGGCAGATGTATGCGTCTGACAGAAAAATATGAGCTAATTAATCTTATTACCTTTAAAGGATTAATCAGACTCTAACCGACGTGGAATTCGTCTAGACAACAAAGAGGTCCACATACATCACAACACATCCGCCAATACTCTATTTATTTAGCTATTCTAAATATTTAACACTCACACCTAAGACAATAGGGATAACTCTCTTTTTATCAATTTAACATTTAGACTTTAACAATGGGACTTAATAAGTCTTATTTTTTATTTACAATATTTTAAAATCTCAAATGTCTGTTATGGTGTGGATGTGCTATGATTTATCAACAGCCCCCTTTTTCACCGACTTTGACTACCTTTCCCCCCCTTATTAAATGAAGCCGGAAACCTTCTTATAGGCTCATATAGCAATTTTAAAATTGAAAAGGGTCTATCGGGTGGGTATTTGCCCATTTAACCTTTTAAAAAAAAAGAAAAGAAGACTTGAGCGGCTTGCTTTTCACCGTTGAAGCCTTTGAGGTAGGCTTTTTGAGCAATTTAAAATTAAAAGAGGGGTTACAGGTCGGAGGTTGAGGGCTTAAAGTTGAAAAAGTTAAGTTGAAACAATTCCCGAGTGTTTTGGTCGGTTATTAAGGTTGTTTGTTTTTGTGGGGTGGGGTTAC
>PUNZ01000082.1 GCA_003551945.1 Halovenus sp.
CTTCGTCAATCCGTGGGTCAGCAAGCCCATCTTCGATGACCGGCATCAGCAGTTCGACCCACTTTTCGATTCCTGGTGGGGCGTCGAGTCCGTCCTGCACAGCACTCAGCGCAGCCGTTACTGCCCCACAGCCAGTGTGGCCGACGACAACCGTGACACGAGTGTCGGTGTTGACGATTGGATACAGAACGCTGCCGTCAACGACGAGTTCGCCGTTGTGTCGGTCCCAGACCTGATTACCGATGGTACTTGGGGTAAAGAGCCAGCCCGGTTCATCCACGTCCCACATTCCGTTCTGTGGAACGCGTGAATCCGAACAACAGATAGACACTGCTGCTGGCTCCTGTGCGTCCTCGACGGCCGCAAAATGGCCTTGTGGCAGACTCTCGATATGGCGGGCATTGCGCTCCAGTAACTCGCGTAGCGTTGTCTCGGGCATAGCTCATTCTTGATGAACCAGGCCTGTAAACGCTGTGTAATCAGGGCAAAAATGATGGTATTCTGTCATTCGTTTCTCTCAAAGACAACTCTGCCATCTACGAGCGTCAGCATGATATCGATATCTGTAATCGAGCCGCTCTCCCACGGCGACTCTGAAAGCACGACGAGGTCAGCACAGTATCCCGGTGAGAGTTGCCCGAGTCGATGCTCATCGAATCCGGCGTAGGCAGCGCCGCTGGTGTAGGCACGGAGGGCCTGAGTCACTGAGAGGGATTGCTCCGGTGTTGGACCGTTAACTACCTGGGCAATGCCAAACAGCGGGTCAAGCGGCATACAGTCGCTGCCAAATGCAAGCGTTGCTCCTCGGTCGTGGAGCGTTCCGAACTGGTTGGAGTTGACACGTCGCTCGTCACCCAATCGAGCACTGTACAGACCATCTTCGCGCGCCCATTTGAGGAAGTTTGGTTGCATCGACGCAACCACATCGCTGTCAGCAAGGCGGTCGATGAGGCTCTCGGTCAACACCTCCGCATGTTCGAGTCGATGGCGTGAGCCATCACCAGCAGTTCCTTCGTAGGTATCAAGGACGAGTTCGATTGCTTCGTCGCCAATCGCATGGGCGGTACACTGCAGTCCGGCGTCATCCGCTCGCTCGACGAGTGACCGAAATTCATCGGGGTCGACAACCCATTCGCCGCGGTTGTCGCTGTTATTTTCTGTCCCTCTTTCAGGCGTGTCAGCGTAGGGTTCGGTGAGCTTTGCGGTTCGACCGCCGATGCTCCCGTCGGTGAATGATTTAATCGCCCCCGTGCGAACCCACTCCGACCCGTGGTTAGTTCGGAGGCCGGTTTCGAGAACGGCATCGAGGTGGTCGCTCCAGTAGTTGAGACGGACGCGGAGCGTGAGTTCGCCGGCGGTATCGAGGTCCCGGTAGATTCGCGGGGCGTTCGAACGCCGAATCATATCGTGGACGCCGGTGACGCCGCGTTGGTTTGCGACCTGCTGTGCAACGAGCAGGTACTCACGCAGGCGTTCGTCACTTGGCGTAAACTCCTCGAAGAGAAATTCGACGGCGTTCTCGACAAGCACACCTGTTGGCTCTCCAGCGTCGGTCTGGACGTTCTCGCTCGGGAGGTCCTCTCCATACCGGTCGAGAACGACGCTGTTGACCGACGCGGTGTGCATATCCTCTCTCACTGCAACGACCGGGCGGTCCGTGCTAACGTCATCGAGGGCATCCCTGTCGAGATACTCCCCCGTTTCAGCCCACTCGCTTTCGTCGTAGCCGAAGCTAAGTATCCACCCATCCGCTGTTTCATCTCGCCGCTCCCGGAGTCGCTCGATGCAGTCGTCGACTCCCTCTGCGCCACCAAGGTCAGCCTCGTACTCGCGTCGTCCCAGCATGTCCATGTGGGTGTGGGCGTCGATAAACCCCGGAAGGACAGTTGCGCCGTCAACATGGATGGTTTCCGTTTCGACGCCTTCGAGCATCGAAATCTGCTGGACTGTACTCACGGCGATAATGTTCCCATCACGGATGGCGATTGCCTCGCCGTCGGGCTTGTCCGGTTGGCCCTCAGTTGCGGTATCGGCCGCTGAATCCGGTGCGAGTGTATAGACCTCGCCACTGGTGAGAATCATGTCCGCGGGATGTGTCATACCGGATAACGCACTGGAATCTGCATAATGGTTGGGTCTGGTTACGATTCAGTATGCTCCGTACTGTTTCACAACCGCCCAATAATGTGTGCATTCTTCGGGTCGAATCCAACGCTCGTCCGCTCGCCGACGGTTTCATCGCCGTGGACGAGCAGTGTCTTCCCGTTCCAGTCAAGCTGCACTCGTGTCGTTTCACCCAGAAATTCGGTACTCTCAACGCTTGCGTTGAGTGCATTCTTCTCGTGACCGACGACGAGTGACTCTGGCCGGACACAGAACAGCATCTCCTCGCCAGTCTGTAACTCCGTTGAAAGCTGTGCAGGACGCCCAATATCAACAACTGTTGCTGCGTCGCCCGCAAGTCGTACCGAGAGTGTCTCCGAGTTCATTGCCGCTATCTCGCCGGTGAAGATGTTATTGTCGCCGATAAACTCGGCAACGAACCGCGTTGCTGGCTGGTGATAAATCTCTCTGGGCGTTCCAATCTGTTCGATCCCGCCATCGCGCATCACCGCAACTCGGTCCGAAATTGCGAGTGCTTCCTCCTGGTCGTGTGTGACATACAGGGTCGTTACGCCGAGCGTCTGCTGGATATCTTTGAGTTCGACGCGCAACCGCTCGCGGAGTTCCGCATCAAGTGCGCTCATCGGCTCATCGAGTAACAACACGCTCGGGCCGGGGGCAAGCGCCCGCGCAAGCGCGACGCGTTGTTGTTGTCCCCCGGAGAGGTTGTCAGGGTCACGCTCACCCATCCCGTCGAGGTCAACCAGCGAAAGTAACTCTTCGACTCGCTCGGCTTTCGTCTGCCCGTCTGGTGGGTCAGTAAAGTTGAGGCCGTAAGCGATGTTCTCCCGGACGGTCATGTGCGGGAACAGCGCGTAACTCTGGAAGACGATACCGGTGTCTCGGTCCTCCGGCGGGACGCCGCTCATCTCTTGGCCGGCGAGTTCTACTGTCCCTGCCGTTGGCTGTTCGAATCCACCAACAAGCCGCAGTGTCGTGGTCTTTCCACAGCCTGATGGGCCAACGAGGGTGAAAAAATCGCCGTCTCGAACCGCGAAACTCACGCCATCGACGGCCTTCGTTGTGCCGTATTCTCGAGAGACGTCGTCAAGCACAATCGTGGGTGGGTGGTCCTCAGTTCGTCCCAATTGTTCAGAGTCCGCCATTGCGTTGCTCACCTCCGAGACGGTCAATGACAATAAAGCTCAGACTCGTCACGACGAGCAGGACAACACCCATTGCAGTTGCCGGTCCGAGTCGGCGGCCGATGAACCGTTCGATTGCGACCGGCATCGTAAACTGGTCGGTTCCGGTGGCGAGCAACACGGTTGCGGAGAACTCCCCAATGGAAATGGCGAAGACAAACGCCGCACCAGCGACGACGCCCGGCCAGACTAGTGGAAGCTCGATATCGACCAGCGCACGCGCTCGAGACGCACCAAGCGACCGTGCAGACTCGACCAGCCGTGGGTCGAGGTTCTGAAGACCGGGCGCAACCGTCCGAACAACGAACGGGTAGGCGGCCACGGCGTGTGCGGCGACGATAGCAATAGCACCCCCAATAATCAGCCGATAGCCGCCGAATTCGATGCCGAACACCGGCCCACGAAGCAGACCAAGGCCGACAATCAACCCCGAGACGGCAAGCGGGGCCATCGCGACGACATCAACGACCTTTCGTCCCCGATAGCGTCGTGTCGTTAGGACCGACACCGTAATTCCCATCGGCAGGGCAACGGCCAGCGTCGCAACCCCAAAGAGCAACGAGTTTCGAATTGCTGGCCACGGCTGGACCTGAAACGCTGCACCCTCGACTTGTCGTTCGAGCAGGAACCGATAGTTGTCGAGCGTCCAACTCCCGCCATCCGTGGTGAGGCTGGCGATGATGAGGCTGACCATCGGGACGACAAAGAGAACGAACGCGACGAGGCTGTAGACGCCGAGGCCGATTCGGGGGACGAGCTCACGTGCAGTGAGTGCTGGTGGGCGGAGCGGACGACGGGGAAGCGGTCGTGCGCCGCGGGATTGTACCGTCTGCTTTGCCTCGTAGCGGAGATAGGCATAGAGGATGGTGAGCGAAATCGCCAGTTCGATAATCGCAAGAGCGGCAGCCTCAGCGTAATCAAACCGTTCGACAAGCCGAAACACTCGCACCTCGACGGTCATCAGCGAGGCGTCCCCGAGTGCAAGGACAATGGGAAACGTTCCGAAGGTGAAGACAAAGGTCAGCGTTGCGCCCATCAACACCGACGGATACAGTTGCGGAGCGACAACGTCCCGAAACGCACGGAATGGTCCCGCCCCGAGGCTTCGAGCCGTCTCTATCGCGCTGGCGTCGACTGCCTCCCACGCGGCGAGTGTCACCCGAGCAACCAGCGGTGCATTATAGAAGGCGTGTGCAATCACGATGGCTTCCAGTGTGAACAAAAGCTCGACCGGCCCCATCCCAAAAAAGCCGAGCGCCGTATTCACCGGGCCGTTCGTTGAGAAGGTTGCGCGGAAGCCGACCGCAACCAGAATCGAGGGCAAAACAAAGGGAACAATCGTCAGCGAACGCAGCGTTCGTCGGCCACGGAACTCATAGCGGGCAAGCAGGTAGGCGAGTGGGACGCCGAGGATAACGCTGAGTATCGTCGACAGGAAGGCCTGATAGGCGGTAAAGCCCACAATGCTGGAGGGTCGCTCGAACGAGAGCAGCGAAGGGAGTACCTCACGCAGTGGGTCGCCTCGAAGAAGGCGAGCTAAGTCGCCAAAATAGAATGGGTCCCGGAGAAATTCGACAAAAAGGCCGAACGTAGCACGCCCATCGACGAAGAACGCTTCTCTGAAGACGGCACCCACTGGGTAATAGAACATCCCAACGAGCAACAGAGTGGTGATGACGGCAAGGACAGCAAGCGCTCGGCGCTCGACGCGGTCACGAACGGTTCGACGTGGTCCGGACGAATTCACACTTTGTTAGCCCGCAATTTCGCGGTCCCACTGGTCGATCCAGTCGTCAATGTTCCCCACGAGGTCATCATAGGCGAACGTGACTGCTTCCGGTGGTTCGTGTGCCAGTTCGGCATACTCCTCGGAGAGTTCTGCAGTTTCGGTCGCCGGAAAGACAACGTTGTTCTCGGCAACTTCACCTTGTATCTCGGGCGTGAGCATGAACTCGAGGAATTCCTCGGCGAGGTCTGGGTTATCGGCCTGCTCGAATACCACCATTCCCTCGGGGTTAGCGTATGCCTGGTCATCGAGGAACTGAATCTGATGTTTGTCGAGGTCTCTGTCGTCCCCTGCTGCAAACACCTGGTCAGTGGAATAAGAAATTACCATTGGCGATTCCCCACCCATCCAGGCATCGTAGGCATCCGCCCACGAACCGAGGAAGGTGGCACCACCCTCCTGCAGGTCGGCCCAGAAGTCGAGATACTCCTCTTCACCGTACTGATAGATGCTGTGAAGCATGAATGCAAGCCCGACGGTCGAACCGGGTTCTTGTGCAATCAGGTTGTCAGCGTGCTCTGCTTCTCGAAGCTCATCGAAGGTTTCGGGTGCGTCGGTTTCCGTGCTGTCGTAGACCGGACAGATGTAACCTGTATTGAACGGAATTGCGCGGTCTTCAGGGTCGAAATCAAGCCCGTCGATGATAGCATCCTGCCCATCGATAGTTAGTCCAGAGGCAAAGAGCGGGTCGTCAAGTTGCTCGTCAACGCGGACTAGATCCTCTGTCGTAATCCCGAGGTAGAGGTCCGAATCGATAGTTGCACCGTCCTGTGCTCGCTGAATGTAGTGGTCGACCTGTCCGTCAGGGGATTCCCATTCAAGATTCGCACCAGTTGCCTCCTCGAATCGCTCCTGGACGAGTTCCCCCGGGCCGATGGAGGGGGCATCGAGGAACGAACTGTACGTGCTCACGACGAGCGTCTCTTCACCGTTTTCCGTCGTTGTTCCGTCATCGCCGTTCTCGTCTGCGCTTTCAAGCTCTGCACAGCCAGCAAGGGCTGCGACTGTCGCTACGCCTGCTGCTGTGAGATATCGTCGTCGTCTCATTACTTGGTGGTACCTTCCGGTTATCAATAAACAGCACGGTCCGCGTATGTGGCTGCTGATTACTCGTGTGGGTGGAACCGTTTCATCGCCTGTTTTACCGCATCTCTATCCCCAATAAAGGTAATCTGGTCGCCGTACTGTACCACCTCATTAGCATCTGGGACGTGGGTGTCACCCTCCCTTCCAATTACTGCGACGATACAGCCATCGGGGATCTCAGCGTTGAGTTCGCGGATTGTCCTTCCAACGAGGTTCTCAGCGGTCACACGGACCTCCTGAACGTCGTGGCCCTCGCCGATTTCGTTCATCCAGTGTGTCAGTGCGGGTCGTTCGATTTCGTCGTCAATGGCCACTGCGGTTGCCGTCGGTGCATCGATGGCGGTCACATTCAGCGTCTTGAACGCATCGACATTTTCCGGCTTGTTTACTCGTGAGAGCACCGACTCAACGTCGAACTTTGATGTGGCGAGTTGACAGACAAGCAGGTTGTCGTTGTCGTTTTCCGTCACAGCAATCACGCGCTTGGCATCGGCAATTCCTGCTTCCCGTAACACGTCGGGTTCAGTGCCGTCGCCAGCGTGGACGGTAAAGCC
>PUNZ01000235.1 GCA_003551945.1 Halovenus sp.
GGCATCACTCACCTACATCGACCGGGGGACGATTCGTGCCGATATGAACTTCATGCTGCAGAGTCAAACGGTTGCATCTGCAGTGGACCCGAACCCGGATGCACAGATTGGCGAAGGCCCAGTGTATAACGTTGTTATCGACCATCCCGAGGCCACAATTCTCTGGGACAGTGGCTCACACCCTGATGCCGGAAACGGGTATTGGCCAGCCGAACTGTACGCCGCATTTGAACACGCTGATGCGGCCGACCGGGACCTCGAAACTGCTCTCGGTGAGGAAGGATATGCTATCGAAGATATCGATGCGGTCGTACAGACCCATCTCCATCTGGACCATGCCGGCGGTCTTCGTCATTTCGACGGGACGGATGTCCCAATCTATGTCCATGAGGAAGAGTTGAAATTCGCCTACTACAGCGCCAACACCGAGTTTGGGTCAAGCGCCTACGTCCTGGATGATTTCGACCACGACCTCAACTGGCAGTTACTTTACCGGAGCAAGGAGACACATTTCGAAGATATCGAGTTCTTACACCTCCCCGGCCATACACCGGGCCTTGTTGGAATGATGGTCCATCTTGACGAGGCTGGTACCGTCATTTTCACCGGTGATGAAGCGTATGTCGAGGAAAACTACGTCGGTGAACACCCGATGGGCGGGGAGTTGCTCTGGAGCAAACGAGACTGGTTTGACAGTCTCCAGTGGGTTAAAGATCTTGAGCGGCGTTACGATGCGACGGTCATTTGCGGCCACGACCCGAGACATGCCGAGCAGTTTCGTTCGGGGTTGTGATACCGGGCAATGGAATCTGTGATAGGCGTTTTCTAGCCCCTACTGGTCGATGAGTCCACCAGCTAGATAATGTTCAATTTTGTCCTGACTTGAGCGCGCGACCTTGCAAAACGTAACGACGCGGTCTCCGTCGTCATAATAATCCTCGCGGATGTCGAGTTGAAGCCCCTGCGAGAGAAACTGCGTGATGAGCGACTCGATTGCGGTTGGGTCCCCACGGATTGTGTGTTCGTCGCCAATCCGTTCGCCGGCGTCCACCGTCTCAACCGCCTCGATTGCAGGGAGAAGGATTGCCTCGCCGAGCGCCTGTGCACGCTCGCGGCGCTCCGTCTCCGATTCGCCGCGTTCCGCTGCCTGAAAAGCTTCTCTGATGAGGCGTGAAAAGAGAAACTCTCGGCCGTAATCAAACGGCTGTGAGAAGGCGTGTGCTAGGTCAGCCTGATGAGTCGCAGCGGTGGTGTATTTCAGCTGTGTCTCGCCGTCGGCTGATTTCAGCATAACCCCTTCCCGTTCGCGTTCGTTGAGGTCGTCAATGAGTGTCGCCACCCGCTCTGGAGCCTCAGCAGGGTCGACAGTCCCAAATCGCGGGACTTCGGGAAGGTCGTATTCGGCACACCGTTCGTAGCGGGTTTCGGGGGAAAGCGGCGTTCCGGTACCATTCTTTCGAAGGTCAAACACTCGAATCCCAACGTCGTCTACGTCCTCGTATTCATGTGGCGTGTAGGGGTTGTTCATGCCGATGAGTTCGCCACAGATAGTGAGCTCCGGAAACTCGGCGAGGAACTCCTCAAATGGGTCGGTTCGGACAAGATGGGTCGTAAATGGACAGATGTAGCCGCTCCGGGTAAACGCAAAGAGGTCGCCGTCTGCACGGGCGATGCGGACGTTATATCCGTTGAGTTTCTCCTCGATGTAGATTGGTCCCGAAAAGACACCACTGATGCCGGGGTCAAGGACGAGGGTGCGAGGGATGCTTGGAAAGCCGGGGACAACTGTCTCGCCGACGATAGCCACTCCGCGGTCGATGCCGTGGCGAGCATCAGGGAAATGGAAATACTCGCGGCCGCGAAAGGTCCGCCGCTGGAATGTCTCCGCAATCGTCTCGTGGTCAGCCTCGGAACCGAGCACCGCACCGAGGTCCCCATCGAATTGTGCGGCAAGATTGTGGCTCATATCCAGAGATGTTGGGCGCAGCCAGCAAAAATATGCAGTCTCATTCCACTGCACCGAACTGTCCCCCTATCTCTTTACTCCGGGCCATCCAAGTGCCACGTATGGAGGGGTCAGCGCTCAAACAGCGGTTCGTACTCGATACGTCGCTGTTTATCACCGAGAAGATACGCGAAGATGATGAGGATGTCGAGGCGGCAGCAATTGCCCTGCTCGATGATATTGCCGAAGCGCGGCTTGAGTTCGGAATTTCGTGTTATATGCCGCCGTCTATCGAGCGAGAACTGATTACAATGCTCGAGGCGCGGGAAGTCTCTGACGAAGTCTACAAGAAATTGAACACGTGGGTTATCACCAAAAGCCCGGCACACTACGAGGTGATGATTCCGGCGGGGATGGTCTATGAGTTCATCGACGAGATGTCAGAGCGCGTCAATCGTGGCTTGCGGGTCTCGGAGAAAGCAGTGAGAAAAGCCGAAAAGCAGCGAGAAAATGAGGAGCCAGAGGAACAGCCAGATGATTACCTCTCTGCGGTCGACCGGGTTATTTCTGACCTTCGCGACGAGTACCGCAATGCCCTGCGACAGGGCGTCCTCGATTCACGGGAGGACTTCGACCTGCTGATTCTTGCGCGTGAACTTGATGCAGGAGTGGTGACAGAAGACCGCGGGATTATCAAATGGGCCGAGGATTTCGGCCTCCGATATCTCGAAGGGCGTGATTTCCCACCCTTGCTCCGTGAGTATCTGGCTGTCAGCCATGGACGGTATCCAGACCATAGCCCGGGTGAGTGAGATGAAGTGATGAACCACAAGAGGTGCTTCGAGACTGGCCCGCAACGCCTTTTCATCTGCACGTATTTGTTTCAGATATGAGCGAATTCGACCCCGAAAAAGAGCGCGAGCGACTGCGCGAGCAGTACGAACGCGACAAGAAAAAACGGGAGGCGTCGGAGAAAATGAGCGAGCTACTGCTCCAGGGTGCAACGATGACCAACGCCCACTGTAGCGACTGCAACAACCCAATTTTTCGCTACGATGGACAGGAGTTCTGTGCAAACTGTGAAAAAGCAGTGAGCCGCGAGCAAGCAGGCGAAGGGGGAAGCGCAGTCGAAGTAACTAAACCGGATGACAACGCTCGGGTTGTCTTCGGGAGCGGGGGCGAAGCAGCCGGTGAGAGCGCGGGTCAAAGAGAGGAATCAGCAGATACGCAAAGAGAAGAACCACCGAACCTCCCACAAGAAGCCACAGAGTCATCGATAGAGCTACCGCAGGAGAATCGGCCACAACCCCACCAGGGAGCGCCGCCACAGCGACGGCCAGAACAGCAGCACTCCCCGGCAGATGCTGGCGATGCAGACCTCGCAACGGCTCGTGATGCACTTGTGCGTGCGCTCGTCCGGTATAGCAACGAAGCGGCTGCTGCCGATGACCCACGTCGTGCCAAAGAGCATCTCGAAGCCGCACACGAAGCCGCGGAGACGCTCTCAGTACTTGATAACTAATTCGTTTTATTGCCCTTGAGGGAATATTACTTCTTTCTCACAAAGGTAATTGAGAGGTTGCGAGCGGTTTTTTTGACCTTACGAAGAAGTTGCGTCGAGCGCATCATCCCACGGGCAAAAACTGAGTCAGGAACAGCAGGTGGTGCATTCATCGGTCCAAGTGTCGAACTCGCAATCGTTTTCGGCTCCACATAGCGTTTCAATCCTTCAGGTCCGTGCCGACGGCCAATACCGGAGTCTCCGACGCCACCCATCGGCGCGTCAAGCGAAGCCCAGCCAGTTGCGTAGGCATCGTTGACACAGACCGTTCCCGAAGTAACCTGGCGTGCAACCTCGTGTCCACGGCGACGGTCCGCAGTCCAAACGCTTGCGTTTAGCCCATAGTTGGTGTCATTTGCGGCGTCGATGGCGGCCTCGGTAGAGGAAACGGGTTCGACACGAACGACCGGGCCGAACGTCTCCTCACAGGCAGGAAGCGATTCGGCAGGAACGTCGGTCAAAATCGTCGGTTCGTAAAAGAGTGGGCCGATATCCGGTCGGTTCGTGCCACCAGTGTGGACTGTTGCCCCTCGCTCGCGGGCATCTTCAACGTGATTTGCGACGCGTTCAAGCTGCGGTTCGTCGATGAGCGAGCCGACATCCGCGGTATAATCGAAATTACCACCAAGCGTCAGTTTTTCTGTCTCAGGGATAAACGCCTCCAGAAACTCCTCAAAGACACGCTCATCGACATAGATTCGCTCCATGGACAAGCAAAGCTGGCCAGCATTGGTGAAACAGCCCTGGACAGCGCCGCGAGCGGCCATGTCAATGTCTGCATCCCCCAGAACGAGCATCGGGTTCTTTCCGCCGAGTTCCATCGAACAGTCGATGAGGTTCCGCCCAGCCTGTTCTGCGACGAGACGGCCCGTCTCCGAACTCCCAGTGAAGGTGATATACTCAACCAAATCAACGAGCGCGCTGCCGACGACCGGCCCTTCACCCGTAACGACGAGACACACATCTTCGGGCACCCCTGCCTGGATGAGCAACTCGACGAGTCGGAGCGCAACAAAGGGCGTTTTTTCATCTGGCTTGAGGACGACGCTATTGCCCGCCATCAGGGCAGGCAGGAGGTCAGTCATGGCGAGGTTAAATGGATAATTCCACGGCGAGATGACACCAACAACACCGACTGGGTCGGAAACCACCTCAGTGCGCGTGATAACTGGGACTGCACCTTCTCGTCGTTCATCAGCGAGCAGCGCTGGCCCCTTCTCGGCATAATAATTTGCCGTCATCGGAACATCGATAAACTCCTCAACTGCGTGCTGTCTGGCTTTGCCAGTCTCTAACTGTATCAAATCCAGGAGCTCCTGACGGTGATTCTCAACGAGTGCAGCAAACCGGTCGAAAATTTCGGCTCGTTCGTCTGGGGAGAGTTCTTGCCACTCCGAAGCAGCTGCTTTGCTTCGCTCAACCGCCCGTTGAATATCGTCGGCTGTCAGCAGCGGAATGTCACCAATCTCGGCGCCAGTGACTGGATACGTGACAGCAAGTTTGTCGCGGTCGGTGGCTACATCTTCTGTCCCCCCAACCAGCCCAGCGAGCCGGTTCAGTTCTTGTCGTGTCCACTCCGTTCCAAAAAGCGCCCCCTGTGTACGCGAGACTGCCATATCATCGGTTGGGTCTCAATCACCCTATACGGTCTGGTTCCTGAGAATGTCTCCGAGACCACAACACAGGCAGGTTGAATGTACGCGACAATGAGGAGCTATTTGGCGTTGGAAAGAGAATCAGGAGCAAAATGATTCTGGGGACAGCAGCACTATTGGGGCTACTCTTTGTTGGTGGAGCACTCGTTGCGTGGACAGTATTTCGAGTTACCCGCCACGAACACGAATCAAAAGAGTACGCATGGACCTGGGCAATCGGTATCGGCATCTTGTTCTTGATGGGTGTTGGGCCCGCTCTCGTCGGGATAGGGTTGTATTTAGCAATTGAGCGGGGCTATCCACTCTATTGGTTACTGGCGTTCGCTGCGGTCGGATTCATTGTTGCAGGAGTCCTAGCAATTATGGGGTTCGCAACATATGCAGGGACATCCACAGAGATTACGTCGACTGGTTCAAGCCTATTCTAATGAATCCCACAGCCCTGGCCTGAAATATATATGCCGAGGCGGAGAACCTGGACAGAATCATGAGTAACGCTCCGTCAAACTGGGCAACGGACTCACCGTTGGTCGTCAAAAACAAACTCAGCGTCATTTGTATACTGTTCACTGGCGTAACGCTTGCTGCGACAGCGCTTGGGTTGCTCACCGATGGGCTTGGCTCGACATCGGATGACCTTCATATCTTGGCCCGGTTTACCATTGTCTTTATCGCCATCGGTTCGCTCTATGTTTTCGACTGGTTCCAGTCATGGCCGCTTCGAGTCGTCCACGCGATTCATTACGTTCTCACGATGGCCATTATTCTACTGGCAACCTGGGCACTGGGCTTTGTTATCGAGTTGCATCCGGACGCCCTCCGCGATATCTTCTTCAATTATACAGGAGTCTATCTTATCCTCGTCGCTCTCGAGTATGGCTACTTTCGATGGCAAGGGAGAAAGCGCGCGCTTCGGACCAACTGAGTGTCGAGAGCCGCACTCAACACACCCAAGCGAGCGATGGCTAATTAGTTTCACCACCGTACGAACTCGAAACAACCTCACGGATACGGTCAGCTGTAACCGGTCCGACGCCATCCGCTTCAAGCAACGCATCGCGGTCGGCCGTCATCACCGCCTCGACACTCCCCAGTTCGGCCAGGAGCGCTCGGGCAGTTACTGGACCGACCTCAGCGATCGACGCCACGACGTACTCCTGTTGTTCAGCGAGTGTTTTCGATTGTTTTTCGCCGTGGACGCTGACTTCCCTGTTACTATCTTCCTGTTCGCGCTCGGCAAGCGTCGCGAGCAGGTCGGCCGTCTCTGATTCGTCCGCCGTCTGCATGATGCTCACACCGAAATCGACGGCAAGTGACGCCAGTGCCCCATGAATTGCCTTCGGGTGGATATTTCTGGTGCTGTAAAGCCCTTCACCCTCGACGATAACCAACGGGCGGCTGTAATGTCGGGCCGCATCGCCCACCTGTTCGAACATCGAGCGGTCGCCCCCAGTTAGAGTATCTAGAAAGTCATCAACGGTCTTTCGCTCGACCACGACCCGGTCGGAACAGA
>PUNZ01000102.1 GCA_003551945.1 Halovenus sp.
CCGTTTCGGGTCGGCACGCACACCAACTCTGCGTTTGGATTGCGAGGACTGCTTTCATATGCACGAGCCATCGGTGATAGTGAATTCGCATCGACGGTCAGCGACCACGCAAAGCTGCACTATGCGGCTGATGAAGGCTATTCGCTCGCGTACGAACCGCTGGGCTGGGACTTTCTCTCACCTGGCCTCACCGAGGCGGCCCTGATGGGACAGGTCTACACGACTGAAGAGTTCACTCAGTGGCTTGATGGGTTTCTCCCCGAGTTGACGACAGATGCGTCTGTATCCCTTTCACCGATATCGGTCGATCCGGACACCGACGATGGACTGAAGCTCCACTTTGTCGGGCTAAATCTCTCGCGTGCGTGGTGTCTCTTTGACCTCGCTGAGGCAGTCGGTGACGAGACCCGCACAGATACCCGCGTGCTGCGCGAGGCCGGGCTCTCCCATGCAAAAGCGGGTGTCGAGCACGCCTTCACTGATGCGTATGCCGGTGCTCACTGGCTCAGTTCGTTTGTCCTCGCGCTTTTGACCCGACGAGCCGAGCCGGAGTGGTAAACTGGCTCAACTCGTTGGAACGCTCGACAGAATTAAGTGCCGGGGAAAGCTCGGTGAAAGTAATGGTCGACGGCCCTGAGGAGGAGATGCTCTCGTGGGATGAGACCGTCTTTCGCAACGAACGCGTCTTCGAGATTGACCACGTCCCTGAGACATTTCTCCACCGCGAGCGCCAGATGGAAGGGCTGAAGTACGCACTCAAACCTGCCGTCCGTGGCTCGCGCCCGCTTAACGTGATGGCGCAGGGGCCGCCAGGGACCGGAAAAACGACGGCAATGCACATCCTCTTTGGCGAACTCCGGGCACAGACTGATGTTAAGGCCGTCCGGGTCAACTGTCAGGTCAACTCAACCCGGTATGCTGTTTTCTCTAGGCTGTTTCAGAGCGTCTTTGAGTACGAGCCACCGTCGTCCGGTATCTCGTTTAAGAAGTTGTTCACCCAAGTCACTGACAAACTGGTTGAAGATGACGAGGTGCTCATCGTCGCGCTCGATGATGTCAACTACCTGTTCTATGAGGATGAAGCCTCGGATACGCTCTATTCGCTCCTTCGCGCCCACGAAGAACAAGGCGGAGCCAGAATCGGCGTGATTGTCATCTCCTCCGATATGGACTTAGACATCATCGAATCGCTCGATAGTCGCGTTCAGAGCGTCTTCCGACCGGAAGATATCTACTTCCCGAACTACGACCAGCCCGAAATCGTCGAAATTCTCCACGAGCGCGCAAAACGCGGCTTTCACGACGACGTCATCTCTCTTTCCGAACTTGAGTTCGTTGCCGAACTCACCGCTGACCAAGGCGGCGACCTGCGCGTTGGCATCGACCTCTTGCGTCGGGCGGGAATGAACGCCGAAATGCGGGCCAGTAAAACCATCGAACAGCGAGATATCGAAGACGCATACGGTAAATCCCGATATCTCCATCTCTCTCGGCGGCTTGATGAACTGTCAGCGTCCGAGTCCGCGCTGGTCGAGGTCATTGCTCAGCAGGATGGCGAGCAAGCGGGTGCGATTTACGAGGCGTTCCACGAACAGACGGACCTCGGGTATACGCGGTATTCGGAAATCGTCAACAAGCTTGACCAGCTGGATATCATCGATGCAACCTACGCCGAGGTTGAAGGAAGAGGGCGGTCGCGACAGTTCTCGCTCAACTACGACGCTGATGCGGTGTTACAACGGCTCTGAAAACGGCTTATTGTTCGTCTGTTTCCATCAGTTCATCTTCCGCAGGCTGTTCTTCGAGGATTTCCGGTTTACTCTGTGCCTCGGCCCGCTTTTCGAGCAGATATCCTGTAAGCCCAGCAGCAAGCATACCGACACCGAGCGCTCGTACTTGCCGAAGATAGGACGGCTTTGCTTCAAGCTGTGAAGCGTTCTCGAAGTTCATTCCGAGCAGTTTCTTGCCGAGGAAGATACAAAGCTGTGGGAGGACTGCGGTGATGAGCCCCTGCACTGCAACAAACACTGACCAGCCTTTCAGCATGGTGGAGTTCATACATCAACCATTGGGTCGACAGACCGATGAACGTTCTGTCCATTCCACAGCACCGAGAATGCCCACGAAGATAGTATTGTTTGGTTGTGCCAAGACAAAGCATTATATTGTTGGCGGCCCAACAAACTGTATGGACCAAAATGTTGGGACAACGGACAAAGCAGTACGGACCCTTGTTGGTGCTGTCTTTGGTATCGTCGCGATAGCTGGACTTGCGGGCGTTGGTGGTGTACCTGAACTTCTGTCACCGGTTGCTGGAGTGTTTGCTATCGTGCTTTTGGGGACCGCTGCGATGGGGAGTTGTGGGCTGTACTCGGTGCTTGGTATCAACACCTGTTCTGTCTCATCGAAGTGAGACATCGGCGGTGTATTCACCCTACAGACGGCTCGCCTCGTCCTCCGGTTTTGGCAGCGTGAGAGCAACTGTCGTTCCCTTGTCTGCATCGAGGATGGTGATTTCGCCATCAAGTGTCGTAACAATCCAGTAGGCCAACCACAGTCCGAGCCCACTCCCGTGGACAAGCGGGTCTTCTGCGCCTGTTGCCAGTACTTCCCGCTCGTTTGTTGGCAGGCCGGGTCCGTCATCTGCTATGGTGACCGTCACATGTTCGGCACCGACATCCACGCTGAGTTCGATTGACGGGGAGTCACCGCTGTGCTTTGCGGCGTTTTCGAGCAGTTCGTACATCGCAGTTTCCAGCCGCGGGAGCGTGAGGGCCACAGCCGACTCCGGCATATCGACCGAAACCGATGCGTTTGGATACTGCTGTTCAATCTGTGTTACCCCTTCGTCGAGTAGCGGGATGATATCATGGGGGGCTAACTGCGGCGATTGCTCCCGAGCCTGTTCGATTTTTCGTGCCGATTCCGTCAGGTCAAGGAGTCGATTAGCGCTATCGGTGATTTGCCTGGCGTGTGCTGCTTGTTCCCCATCGAGGTCATCCGATAACATCCGAGCGTATGCGGTGATGACCGAGAGCTTGTTACGAACGTTGTGTCGTAACACGCGGTTGATGACGCTAATGAGGCCTTCGCGTCGGTGTCGGTCGGTCGTCTCTCGGACCATCCCCTGTGCACCGATGATATCCTCAGGGGTTCGCTCCGCGTTCGGGACACCTGGTTCATACAGCGGGACGACCCGGACATCCGCATAGACCTCTCGGCCGTCGCGGGACTCCAGCGGAAAGTCCTGTATCTCGATTGCATTGCCGTTGAGAACGTCAGTATTGTACTGTCGGGCCTGTTTGGCACTTTCCTTGGTCGAAGCCAGCGCATCAACAGGCTTACCGATGAGGTCAGCCGGCCCGTATCCCAGTGCCTCCTCGACCCGTGGGGAGACAAACGTTATCCGGCCGTCACGGTCTACCCGATAGACAAAATCAAAACTCGCAGCGAGAATTGCACGGTACAGTTCGTTCTGCTTGTCGAGTTCATCTTCCCGGCTGCTCAACTGTCGGCGCTTTCGTTCGAGCGCCGTCACATCACTGAACGTAACCACCATCGCCGCTGAGCCTGCTAGGCCAACGGGGTTTGTCTCGACGAGATAATATCTCGTGGCCCCGCTATCTTTCACTGCGAGAATCGGCTCATTATCGTCTACAACCGCTGCCACTTCCGGAAGCACCTCCATGAGGGAGTTCCCTGTCGTCCCGTTGAGTGCCGGAAACAGTTCTGTCGCCGCCACCGACATATCTTTGACCCGCCCCTCTTCGTCCAAATATATCGAAGCAGCACCCCCTGGCAATGCGGTCCCAACGGCTACCAGTCGCTCTTGAAAGGCAAACAGGACGCCGACCGCAAAGAGTGCCACGCCGATGGGTGCGTAGATGAAGTTAATAAGATGCGGCGTCGAAAGCGCGATGATATCCAAGACCACTGGAAGCGCCAGCAGCACTGCAAGCGCAGCCAGCGGTCGCGTTTCATACTCCGACCGTACATAGAGTTCAAAAATCATGAACAGGCCAACGGCTGCGAGGATGTACGATAAGCCGGTTGCACTCCAGTGAATGAGTCCGTGTTCAATTGCCAGATGTTGAAACGGCTCAGCAGATTCGTTTGCAGTGAAATACTGCTTGTGTATCGGGTTGGTCAACTTGATGCCAACGACGACGACGAAGATGGCGGCCCCGAGTCGACGGAGCGAGCGCTCTCGGTGAAAGTTTCTCGATGTGTATGCAGAACAGAAATACAGCCATGCCCAGACCGTTGCGAAGCCTGCGACGAGGCCGATAATATACGCTGGTTCGCGCAGTGAGGGTGGGAAGAGAAAGAATGCCGTTTTGAGGAGTCCCCATGCACCCGTGGTTGCTAACAGCCAGACAAGCCCCGTCCGTATTTCCCGGTCATCGAACGACTGTGCTCGCGGAATCAAGAGCAGGCAGATGAGTCCGCTTGAAAAAAATATCGCGGTGTATGCAACCCCACGTGGTTCAGAAAGCGCTTCGAACACAACTCATACTTTGGGTGTTCGGATAAAAAAACATCCATCCCGCTACCAAATATCAGTGTTCGAAAAGCTGTTGAATCTCACTCCGACGGATATACTTCGTCTCGCCATCCCGCGCTTCCAGCTCGAATTCACCGGTTTCACGGAACGTGTTCCCGATAACGAGTTTGTACGGGATGCCGAGTAAATCGCTTTCAGCGAACCGTTCGCCGATGTTTTTCCCGGGATTATCAAAGAGCAACGTCTCGGCTTTGTCACACTCTTCATAGAGTGCGTCGGCGACCGCTGCCAGTTCGTCATCGTACTCAAGCGGGACAATCGAGAGCGTATAGGGGGCAATCGAATCGCCTCCGCTGCTGGGCCACCGACAACCGTTGTCGTCGGCGTGCTGGGCGACAATCGTATGCAGGAGGCGCTCGATGCCGATGCCGTAGCTCCCCATCACCACGTCTTGCTGTGAGCCATCCGCCATATCGACTGACAGCCCCATCGACTCAGCGTAGTGGGTTCCGAGCTTGAAGATATGTGCAATCTCGATTCCCTCACCACCATGTAGTTCGCCGCCACAGGCTGGACATGGCGTTTCTTCGGTGAGGTCATCGCGCGGGGAGTCAGCGGTGTCGCCGAACCGACAGTCGGGTTCGGTACACGAGAGCAGTTTCACCGTTCCCGTTTCGACTGGCGCAACGAACTCTTCGGAGTCTGAGCCACCCATCACGCTGTTGTCGGCATCGCTGATGACAAACTCAATGCCCAGTCGGTCGAACAAGCGGATATATGCCTCTTTGATTGCCTGATAGGAAGCAGCCAGCGACTCCTCGGTTGCGTGCAGGCTGTAGGCATCTTTCATCGTGAACTCTTTCGTCCGTAAGAGGCCGAGGCGGGCGTGGTCATCCCGGTGTTTTGGCCCAACCTGGTAACACAGAATCGGGAGGTCCTCGTAGGAGCGGACAAGCCCCTCAAACAGATGGACTACACCTTCTTCATGGGAGGGTGCCAGACACATCTGCTGACCGTCGCGATTTTCGAGCGTAAACATCTCATCACCGAAACTCTCCCAGCGACCGCTTTCGTCCCAGATACCGCGGTAATTGAGCTGTGGCAGGCGAATCCGCTGTGCGCCAACCTCACGCATTTCGGCTTCGATTCGGTCAATAAGCGCCTGTCGCAGGCGCTCACCGGTGAGAGTAAAGCCATAGAGGCCGCTCCCAAACTGTCGAATGAGCCCCGCCCGGAAGCACAGCTCGACAGCCCGACTCTCGTGTCCGGTCGGTTCCCGTCGGGTGAACAGTTTTGCCTCGCTCCGTCGCATTATGCGCCCTCACGTGGCCGGGCCTTTCGTATCTGTCGAAACTGGTGGGTGTCAGGCTGTTTCCTCCTCGAAATCAAGGCCGTTACTCGCCAGCGCGAACACAACGACACGCTGGAGTACGCGCTCTTTCATCCCTGCTGGCGACGCAAGCCCCATCCGCTCAAGATAGGGTGTTGCCCCATCCGGCACGGCAAGTGCTGTTTTGAGGGCTGACGTGTCAGTCAGTGTCGAGCGGTCACGTGTGGCGACGGCTGACTGCAGTCCTCTGAGTGCTTGTGCGAGTGTTCGCTCTCTCTCGGTCAACTCGCTTCCGTATGGAAAGGTTGGGAGCGCTCCCATCTCTTTAGCTGGCCCCAATCGGTGTTCGAGTTGCTCGGGATAATTATACTGATACTGTCGTGGGATTTCCCAGCTCTCCGGGAGCTTTCCGGCGCGTTTCGCCTGTGCCACAAGCTCATCCTGAAAACGCGAGTCAGCGAGACAGATGAGCGACCCAATCACTTCGGCATCGGATTTTCCGCGGACATCTGCGACACCGTATTCCGTCACGACGATATCACGGAGATGTCGTGGAATCGTGAGATGGCCGTAGTTCCAGACGACGTTCGAGGTTACTTCACCGTCCACTTCGCGCGTCGACCGAATCATCAAAATTGACCGTCCATCGTCGAGCTCCTGTGCCTGATTGACGAAATTGAACTGCCCGCCGACACCACTTACGACCCGACCATCTTCGATTCCATCGGAGACAACGCCGCCGGTGACGGTCACTTTCATGCCGGTATTCACGAATCGAGCGTTCGCCCGCTGTGCCCGTTTGAGCCCTTCGTCGCCGTATAGCGCGTTCGTGAACTGCACACTTCGCATCTTGAGCTTCCGACGGTCCGCTGGTGAGAGGTCGTCCAACCCCGCGTACAACGTTGGCGACCCGAGCAAAAAGGCCGCATCAAGCACCTGCCCGCCAGTGAGTTCATCACCCAACCCCTGGTCACAGAGACGCTGCCATGTCTCCTCGTTGTCGAGCCGTGGCGAAACGGTCTCCCCTTCAATTTGCAACTCGCCATCAGTATACGAAACGGCGTCGGTGAGCAGTCCCCACCGCTGCAAAAATGCCACGGCATCCGCATCGAGTTCGGGTGGAATCGAATCTGTCTCACGTAGGTATTCGAGGGTTGTTTCGTCGATGCCATCATCTACATATCCCTCATTGACAAGCATCTGAATGGTCTCGTCATCGTAGACTTCCCGAGTGAGAACGCCATCTTCAAACAGGTGTAAAAACGCTTCAGCGAAGAGCTCAGTTGCCCCGTACAACCCTGTTTCAAATGGTTCGACACCGCCCAGTTCGTCGATGGTCTCTCCTGCATCATCGGTGACGCCAAGCCGCGCAAGGCACTCTCGGTAGGTCTCGTTCTCTCGGTGTCGGAGCGCCAGTGCATGGCCAATTGCATCGCCGAGTGACCCAATACCAATCTGGAGTGTTCCCCCATCCGGAATGAGGGTACTTACGCGAAGCCCAATCGCATAGTCGACGAGCGAGACCGGTTCGCTTGGTGGGCCAAATAGGGGGTACTCGCCCGGTTCGTCCACAAGCACGGCATCGAACATCTCCGGGTCGATTGGCCCGTCGCCATACAGAAACGGCATGTTCTGATTTCGCTCACCAACGATGAGCAAGTCGCGCTCACCCCGTTCTCTCACGGCATGCAAACTCTCGATAAGGTCACTCGAAATGTCGGTGTTTGTTCCAATATTGTATTGCAACTCGCCATCGACTTCTCCCTCCCCGATGAGTTGCAAAAGGAGGTTCGGCTCGGCATTTTCGAACCGTCGTACAGCGTGTGTGTAGTTGACGCTGTGGTAGTTTTGTTGGGCCACTGGGTTGCTCATGTAGCCGCCTGGCTGGAGATAAAATTCATGCACCTCAATATTCTCTGGCAGTGTTCCGTTCTGGAGGCGAACGTCGTAGGCTAGGTCAGGATAGTTTTCAAACAGCCGGTCTGCAAGCGGCTCGATGAGTCGGGATTCGAGGTCGGAACTGGCGGTTGGCGTCGTCAGCGACAGTGCGGTCCAAATCTCTAGTTCAAGCTCGGGGTTGACCACTGCCCGCTCAACCAGCTCGTTTACAATCCGGTTGGCTTTTCCCACGCCAAGCGGCGTCCCAACGACAATTTCGTTCCCCAGCCGGTCGATGATTGTGTCGACCAGCGATTCAACATCGTTGTATACCGATGGAGTCATCTACTTATACTTTTCTGGCTATCTACATAGTCCCACTGTGTCTTTCTACGAACTGACAATCTTTTCCAGCTCGCCTTTGACAGTCATTACCTCGAAGTCGTGGTCCGGACGGAGATTAACAAAATCGAGAAAGTTGAGCGAATCCAACAAGACGTCATCCTCGTAGTACTCTGCGGCCACTGTAACGGCTTCTCGTGCGCCAATCAATGGGGCAAGCGCAGCAAGTGCACACGCCAGGTCGTAGGCACGCGCGTCATCAAGCCCTTCACTGTTGACGTTCGTTGCGTCAATAAAGTAGAGGTCGCCGTCGGCGATGAGGACGTTCTCTCCCCGAAGGTCGCCGTGGACGAAGCCAGCCTCGTGCATCCGGGACAGAAACTCAAACAGCATCGGAACGACAGCATTGACTTCTTCGCTGCTGAGTTCATCAAGCGTCTGAAAGTCAGGCAAATACTCGAGGACAACGACGCCATATCCGTCGTGTTCGAAGACCTCCAGCGGTTCAGGGACGTTAACACCCAACTCTCTCATGCTACGGGTCGCATCGAGTTCGTGTTCAGCCATCGCAAGCGGGGTTCCGAACCGTTCGAAAAACCCTTCGCGACCGCTGGTGAACGCGCCGAGGTTTCGGCCAGTCGTCAACACGCCGTGAACGATTGTGTTTTGAACCGAGATGAGCTTGAGAAATAACTCTTCGTTGACGACTGCAGGCGTTGAGAGCCAGTTATCTGCGTCGAGCGTCCTGACAGATTCAAGGCTCCCACCGTGGCGACGTATTGCCTCCTCAGCGACTGATTCGAGGTCTTCCGCGGGGACGTTTCCGCGGAGAAACCGACGGACGGACATACCGTAACGTAGTGAGCCGGCTAAATAAATGATTTTGTCCCCGTTTCGGCGTGAGAACAAACCGGCCTGCCTAAACACTGTTCGGTGATTCGCAATTTCTGCAACATGGCCAAACAGCTATCCCTGAAGGAATCAAATCACCAGTAATGGGTGAACTATCGACGTTGTTTGCACCCGAGCGCGTCGCGGTGGTCGGCGCTTCCGATGAACCTGGAAGTGTCGGCTATGCGGTCACCAACAACTTGCTCGAGACGTTCGAGGGAGCGGTGCTCGCAGTCAATCCGAACCGTGATAACGTGCTCGGCCTGTCGTGTTACGACGAGCTTGGTGCAGTCGACGATGTAGATGTCGCAGTTGTAGCCGTTCCCGCACCGGTGGCTGTCGAGGTCGTCCGTGATGCCGGTGAACTCGGCATTAGAAATATTGTGGTTATCACTGCTGGCTTCAGCGAAGCCGGCAGCGATGGCTCGCGCCGCGAACGGGAACTGAAAGAGCTTGCTGAGGAGTATGAGTTGAACCTTGTGGGACCGAACTCGCTCGGTATTTTCAGCACGGGTGTCGGCCTGAACGCATCATTCGGGCCGAAACATCCAGTCTCCGGCGATGTCTCGTTTATGAGCCAGTCCGGGGCGTTCATTACGGCCGTGCTCGACTGGGCGGAACAGGCAGACCTCGGCTTTCAACACGTGGTCTCGCTCGGAAACAAGGCCGTCTTAGACGAGGGCGATTTCGTCCGTGAATGGGGCGAGGATGCTGAGACGGAGGTCATCCTCGGCTATCTCGAGGACGTGAGCGACGGTCAGGAATTCATCCGGGCCGCACGTGAAGTCACCGCTGAGACTCCTGTTGTCGTCGTCAAATCAGGGCGAACTGCTGAGGGTGCCTCGGCAGCCGCGTCACACACCGGGGCAATCGCCGGTACCGACGAAGCCTATGAGGCAGGACTCGCTCAAGCCGGGGTCATCCGCGTTGATTCCGTACAGGAACTGTTTGACTTTGCTGCCATTCTCAGCGGGCAACCACTACCAGAAGACAATGACGTGGCGCTCGTTACAAACGCTGGCGGCCCTGGCGTGATGATGACCGACGCTGTCGGTGATTCGACGCTTTCGCTCGCAGATTTCGCCGATGAGACGCTTGATGCGCTTTCCGAAGGCTTGCCTGATGGCGCAAATATCTACAACCCTGTGGATATTATCGGTGATGCGTCCGCAGAGCGATTTGCCCGCACGCTCGATATCGTCCTTGCTGATGAGTCGGTCGGCATGGCAGTCGTCCTCGCGTGTCCAACGGCAACGCTTTCGTTCGACGAACTTGCCGAGGAAACCGTTCGACTGCAGGAAAAACACGGTGTGCCGATTGCCGCCTCGTTGATGGGCGGGGCCTCCGCTGAGTCCGCAAACGACACCTTGGCGGCAGCAGGCATTCCAACGTATTTCGACCCCGACCGCGCCGTCAGAAGCCTCGATGCGCTTTCCCGATACAAGGCAATTAGCGAGCGTGAGTACGTCGAACCGACCGAATTCGACGTTGACCGCGACCGTGCACGCGAGATTATCGAGTCTGCTGTTGCGGACGGCAGACAGGCACTCGGCGTTGAGTCGATGGAACTGCTTTCGGCGTACGGCATTTCGGTTCCCGAAAACGAGGTCGTAACTGATGCCGAAGCAGCCGTCGAAGTGGCCGAACGCATCGACGGTGACGTGGCCATGAAGATTGTCAGCCCGGATATCAGCCACAAATCCGATATCGGTGGCGTCGAAATTGGCGTGCCAACCGAGGAGGTCTGGGACACCTACGAGGATATCATCGTCCGCGCTCGGAACTACCAGCCGGATGCTGCCATTCTGGGCGTCCAAGTACAGGAACTGGTTGATGTCGATACCGGGACGGAGACCATCGTCGGCGTCAATCGCGACCCACAGTTCGGTCCGTTGGTGATGTTCGGCCTCGGTGGCATTTTCGTCGAGATTATGGAGGATACGGCGTTTCGCGTTGCACCGGTCACTGAACCGGAGGCCCGCGAGATGTTTACCGAGATAGATTCCTCGCCGTTGCTCTACGGGGCGCGGGGCCGTGAACCGGCAGATGTTGATGCGCTGGTCGATACGATTCAGCGTATCTCACAGCTGGTCACCGATTTCCCGGCCATCACCGAATTGGACCTTAACCCGGTCGTTGCATTGCCCGATGGTGCCGCTGCCATCGACCTACACCTCACACTTGATACGGAGAAACTATGACAGCCGAAGAGACAACCACCATACTGGTCAGTTCGACGGAAGACGGGACAGGCAAGACAGCAATCGCGATTGCGCTGGCGAAACTCGCTAGCGAACACGGTGCGTCGGTCGGGTATATGAAACCCAAAGGCACACGCCTTGAGAGTGCGGTCGGGAAGACGCTCGACCAGGACCCCATGCTTGCGCGTGAGATACTCGACCTCGATGCGGAAATGCACCAACTTGAACCGATCGTTTACTCGCCAACATTCGTGACCGAGGTACTACGTGGGCGCGAAGACCCGGACTCATTGCGCGAGAGCGTCCAGACGAATTTTGAGGAGCTTGCGGCCGATGTCGACGTGATGGTTCTCGAAGGCGGGGGGCGACTGTCGACCGGCGCGATTGTGGAGCTAACTGACCAAGATATCGTCGAACTGCTGGATGCTCAACTTCTGTTGGTAAGCCATTTCACTGAGGCTCGTGATGTCGATGACGTGTATGCGGCTGCCAATACCGTCGGTGACCGCTTTGCGGGCGTTATCTACAATGACATTTCTCGCTCCGAATTCGACTTGCTGACCGAAGAGGTGATGCCGTTTCTTGACTCTCGGGGTATCGCCAGCCTTGGCCACATCCCCTCGGATGAACTGCTCTCAGGCGTGACCGTCGGTGAGCTGAGCGACGAACTCGGTGCAACGCTGTTGACGCCGGATGTCGACACTGACAGTCGTGTTGAACGGTTTTCAGTTGGGGCGATGGGTGGCGACTCTGCGCTCAAACAGCTTCGTCGGACGCGAAAGGCTGCGGTCATTACTGGTGGCGACCGGTCAGATATTCAGACCGCTGCGCTCCAGGCGTCTGGCGTCGAGTGTCTGGTGCTTACTGGTGGATACCGACCGTCGAACGCGATTATCGGCCGTGCAACTGAGGAAGACCTTCCAATCTTGCTCGTCCAATCGGAGACCAGAGTGGCTATTGACCGCGTTGAGGCAGTGCTTCGCTCCGGACGAACCCAGCGACCTGAGACCGTCGAGCGGATGGCAGAACACCTTGATTCGACCGTTGATATTGCTTCGCTCTTCGGTCTGGACAGTTCCTAACTCTCCGCTCTACTTCGTCAAACACACTTATAGGGCCGTATCTCGTAGTCTTTTTTGGAGCCTTCGGGCTCCGTAGTGTCACAAACGGGGGTTTCCCCCGTTCCCCTTGTGAATCACAGCCTAAGTAACAACGCGGTCTGCGTATCGTTCGTTTGTCTGTTCTATATTCTGTGCCTCCCAAAAAATGCCTTTGTGGGTATTATAACACTCCCGAATTTTGCTTATTTCCTATGAGCGAAATTATGTTTATTCTCACGAAGGCAGTAAATAGTCCCGCTGCCTTCGCTCGTTATGACAACTCCTCGGGCGGGAGGCCTTCTTCCGGTGGAACACCACCCTCATCATCAACGGTGAATTCGCGTCGAAGGGCGCGAATACGGTCGCGGATATCGGCAGCCAGTTCGAACTCCAGATTGTCGGCAGCCTCCTGCATTCGGGCTTCAAGTTCTTCGATAGCGCGAGCGGCTTCATCGTCATCCTCTGGTGAGAGCGTAGAGACCCCGCCGGTCTCGGTTTTGCTTCCCGGTAAATTTGATTCGCCAATCGCCTTCTCAATTGTCCGGGGCTCATGACCATGTTTCTCGTTGAACTCACGCTGAATACGTCGGCGGCGGTTGGTCTCTTCAATAGCTGATTCCATCGCATTGCTTGGCTCGTCGGCATATAGCACAACGATGCCGTTAACGTTTCTCGCTGCCCGACCCATCGTCTGGATAAGTGTCGTCTCCGACCGAAGGAACCCTTCTTGGTCGGCATCCAATATCGCAACGAGTGAGACTTCGGGGATATCCAGCCCCTCACGGAGCAGGTTGATACCGACGAGCACCTGTATCTCACCAAGGCGGAGGCTCCTGACGAGTTCGTGGCGTTCGAGGGTATCCGTCTCGTCGTGCATATACGCCACAGCCAGCCCTGCCTCTTCGAGATACTCGGTCAGGTCCTCAGCCATCCGCTTGGTGAGGGTGGTTACGAGTGCGCGTTCGTCTTCCGGCAATTCCTCCAACCGATTGATGAGGTCGTTCACCTGCCCGTTAACGTCGGCGATTTCGACCTGCGGGTCAACGAGGTAGGTCGGCCGAACAATCTGTTCGACAATCTGTGCTGAATTCTCACGTTCATATTCGGCGGGTGTAGCCGAGACGTACAGCGTTTGTCCGGTTTTTTCCTCGAACTCATCGAACGTCAGCGGCCGGTTATCGAACGCTGTTGGCAGGCGAAAACCGTTCTCAACGAGCGATTGCTTTCGCGAGCGGTCACCTTCGAACTGCCCACGAATCTGTGGCAGTGTCTGGTGTGATTCATCTACGACGGTGAGGAAGTCATCGGGGAAATAATCGAGCAGCGTGTAGGGTGCATCACCCGACGCTCGTTCCGACAGGTGAACGGAGTAATTTTCGATTCCCGAACAGTAGCCCGTCTCACGCATCATCTCGATATCGAAGGTTGTTCGTTCCTCGATACGTTGGGCGGCGACAAGGTCGCCGTTGCGCTCAAAGTGCCGAACCCGGTCTTCCAACAGGTCTTCAATTTCGTCGATTGCACGTTCGAGCCGTTCCTTTGGAATGGAGTAGTGCTCTGCTGGGTGAATCAACGTTGCCGGCTCCTCGCTGACGACCTTCCCTTCAAGTGTGTCGACTTTCCGCAGTCTATCGATTTCGTCACCCCACAGCTCGACACGGACGGCATAGCGGCCGTACATCGGGAAAATCTCGACCGTATCGCCCCGCACCCGAAACGTTCCCTGTGTAAAATCGACATCGTTGCGCTCGTAATTCAAATCAACCAGCCGCGAGAGCAAGTCATCGCGGCCAATCCGCTGCCCAACTTCCAGTTCGAGCGCCATCGAGACATAATTCTGTGGGTCACCCAGGCCGTAGATTGCTGAGACGGAGGCGATGACGATGACATCATCTCGCGTCAATAACGACCGGGTAGCGGAGTGTCTCAGTCGGTCGATTTCGTCGTTAATCGAGGCATCCTTATCGATGTAGGTATCGGTCTGTTCGACGTAGGCTTCGGGCTGATAGTAGTCGTAGTAAGAGACAAAATACTCGACGGCGTTATCCGGAAACAGCTCGCGAAACTCCTCATACAGTTGGGCAGCGAGCGTCTTGTTGTGGGCAATGATGAGGGTTGGCTTTTGAATCTCTTCGATGACCCACGAGACGGTGTTGGTCTTTCCTGACCCAGTCACACCGAGTAGTGTCTGCTCATCCATGCCGTTCAGAAAGCCGGTCGAGAGTTGCTCGATTGCTGTCGGTTGGTCACCGGCCGGGTCGAATGGGGCGTCGACGCGGAATCTCGTTTCGGCGTCCGGACGGTCAGGGGAGAGCGGCCCAGATGAACTCATTGTCCGACTGTAGGGCCCGATGCACTTTACGGGTGCGTTCGAAGAGGGGCGAGCCCTTCTTTGCTAATTTGGAAGCAAATTATTTTTGTACGCGTCGTCTACCGCTGAGTATGTCTCAGGAAGCCGAAGATGAAACAATGGTGAACGAGAGTTACTCGGTCACGGTTCCCGCAGCGGTCCGACGCGAGGCTGGCGTGGAAGCAGGTGACAAGTTGCGGTGGCGAGTTGATGAGTGTGGAGAACTTTCGGTCAAACTCGTCAAACAACGGCATGGTGCATTTGCAGCGCTTGAGCCGGTTGATATTGACGAAACGACCAATGCAGCTGAAGATCACGACTTGGTTGCTGGGGAGTACTAATGGCACGCGTTGCTGTCGACGCAAACATTATCATCGCCGCTCGTCTTTCTCGTGACCAGAATCATCAGCGTGGGAAAGCAATAGCCGATGCCATTGACCAGGGGGCACTCCCAACCGCGTATGTACTGAGCGACGTTGTTGAAGAGATTCTTAATTATCTTCTGGCGAGGGCTGGCCACGACACTGCACTCAAAACACTGGATGCTCTTATTGAGAGCAGTGGGTTTTCGCTCGTTCACTCAACGAAATCCGATTTCAACGCGGGTCGTTCCTTATTCCGTCGGTATCCATCGCTTTCGTTAACCGATGCTGTTCTCGTTGCAGCGATGCAACGCGAGGACCTTACGTATCTTTATAGCTTTGATGACGGATTCGATGGTGTTTCCGGCCTCACTCGGTTGACAGTACCTGAAAATCCGTTTTGATACGCTGAGCTCGGAAGAACGATGGCGAAATGTGCCATTGCTCGCATGCCCGTGTGCTTTTGACCGCCGGGACAAAACAGAGTGTATGATTGATGCGAAACTCGCAGCGGCGCGGGAGGATATGGCGAGTCTCGATGGCGTACTCGTTGCCTTTTCCGGTGGCGTCGATTCGAGCGTCGTGGCGGCAATCGCTCATGATGCGCTCGGCGATGAGGCAGTCGCGTGTACCGCCCGTAGCGAAACCCTTCCTGCGGCGGAACTTGCGGAGGCAACACGGGTCGCAGACGAGATTGGTATCCGGCACGAAATCGTCGCATTCAGCGAACTCGACAGCGAGGCATTCATCGAAAACGATGACCAGCGGTGTTATCACTGCCGGACGATGCGCCTTGGTGCGATGTTTGAGAAAGCACAGGAACTCGGCATTTCAGTCGTCTGTGATGGCACAAACGCCTCTGACCCCGGCGAAGGGCATCGTCCTGGATTACGTGCTGTTTCAGAGCTTGATGCCTACTCTCCTCTGCTTGAACACGATATTACAAAACCCGAGGTCAGAGAGATTGCTGCGGAGTATGGACTCTCCGTTGCCGACAAACCGTCCATGGCCTGTCTGTCCTCCCGTATCCCCACTGGACTCGAAGTGACTGAAGAACGCCTCTCCCGAATCGAAAAGGCGGAACAACTGCTTCGTACATGGGGATTCACCCAGTTCCGTGTCCGCGACCACGACGATATTGCCCGGATTGAGGTTGGCGAAGATGAATTGGAGACGGCGCTTGACCCCGAATTTGCGCGAGCGGCCCGTGAGCACATCGGCGACCTTGGCTTCGAACACGTCACGCTTGATTTACAGGGCTATCGAACTGGAAGTGTCAGTCCAGACGAGACACCTGACGCACTCACGACTGAGCAGCCGACCCAGTAACCGCTTTTTTACCTGCACTGCGCGCTCTTGGTTGCTGTTTCCCAGCCAGAAACGGAGCGATACCTGTTGTGTACGTGGGTCCCGTTGTTTTTGTAATGGCTACTCGACGGACCCTTCTTGGACACGCGGTCGCACTGGCTGCCGGTGGATTTCTCGCCACCGGCACTGCTGCCGGCCGCTCGCCCGAGTCACAGCACGCTGCACCGACGACGCTTTCGTTCACGGTCGACACCACTATTCTCACCACCACGGGGATTCCAGAAACGGTTGCACCACGAGTTTCAACGCTCACGCGGCGATACGACTCGGTGTCAGTGACAGATCTCCAGACGCTTTCTGGTCGGGTCCAGTTTGGCGGGACGGAGGTCACGGCTGGTCACACACTCGCAACGGGAGCATTCGACGCCGAGGGGATTCGAACGGAACTTCGGGAGAGCAACCCGCGCTTTCAGGCAACGGCTTCGCAGGCTCAGTCGACCAGCAGCACAAGCGAGGATGTAACTCGGTTTGTTGACACCGATGCTGGTGAAACTATCGAGCTTACTGACACTCGCCTGTCCATCGCCCGTGGTCGGCCCGAAGTGACAGCAATGCAGTCACGGCGTGGCGAAATGGCTTCACCTGGACTGGCCCCAACGGGACAGTCGACAACCGATGAATTGGCCGCAGTACTCGGCGGGAACGCTGTTGCCCTCGGAACACTTGCTCAGCCAGCGAAGCAGTATCTCAGCCGACGGTTGTCTCACCTGTCGGACCCCGCCCATACCGTCCTCAGTGGTCTTGAGGGCGCTGGAATCGGTATTCGAGTCGGACAGTCGGAGACACAGTTGCGGTATGCACTTGCTGTCGATGGGGCAGCCACTGAAGCGGATTTTGAGGCCGTTGTCGACGAGTTTTCATCCAACTCGGCTGTTTCCATCACCGATACTGTATTCGACCAGTCGCGTTGGCTCGTCGATGGTAGTGTTTCCACTGCCTCCCTGTGGGACACCCACGAGCAATTTCTCGGACTCAGGTCAACGTGATTTTGGTGGCGCTCTGTCACCGTCGTTTAATCACTGTGGTTAGTTCGATATCTTTCTCTGGAGTCGAAATCGAAATGTCGTAGGCAGCGCCGAGCACATGGGTTCGGTCATCCCTCTCTTGCAAAACGAGACCATCGATGGCAACACAGTCTCCAAAGTCGCGGTCGGAACCACTCGGACAGGTCTCGCTAGCCCACCGTTGTGACTCACTCTCGTTACTCACGATGCGGATGAGGGTACCGTCCTTGACCGCTGATTGGTTCAACGTCTCAAGCGTCGGGGCCAGCGCAGTTGTGACCGACTGTACCGCGGCGTCACGTTCGTCCCATGTGTACTCCTCCGGCGTGCTGGCCCTTGCGTCGTGAAGTGCCTGCTGCAGCGGCTGTTCGACATCCGACTCGGCAAGTGTCGGGCTTCCGGCTTCGACATCTGCGTGATAGCCAAGTTGCAAAAAGGCTAGGACAAGCGGAATGAGGACAACAACGAGCGCAACGGCTGCAATGAGAACGAGTTGTCCGCGTGGACTCTCTCGATGTGTGTGTTTTTCGCTCATGCGTACCACACCTCAAGCTGTACTTTACCGTTTGGTGTCAGCACGGTCTGTTCCCCAGTCGTCACCGCCTCAGGAAGCGGATACCCAAGGCTGCCATACTGTGTTTCAAGCCGGAACATGACGTTATCCGGAAGCAGTTCCGCAACTCGCTCTGCTAACTCGGCCTGTTCCCGGTCGAATGCTTCCTGTGAGGCCGTCACCTCCGCTAGCCGTGTCTGGTCCTGATGGCGGGGTGGTTCGTTCAACAACAGCGTCGTTGCATCGTCGGCATACCGCTCAAGTTGGCTTTCCGTCGTTGCGCTCTCTCCATCTGGTACGCCGAGAGTGAACGCGAAGGTAACACTCAATAATAGGAGAATCCCAATCCCTGCTTCGACGACAGTAATTGATGCCTGCCCTCTCTTTCGTTGCTCACTTGGCTTACTCTCATCCGCCTTACCGCTTGTTTGGCTATTCATCGACAGTCACCGTGAGCGTTGATTTCTGTGTCTCCGTCGCAAGATAGGCAACTTCGACGCTGCCACGCGGCATCGGCCCGGCCGCTTCAAACCAGAGCGTGGTCGTCGACAGCGTCGATAACGAGAGGTTGGACGTCCCGGCCAGTCCCTGCTCGTTTTTCAACACGGTTTCGTTGTTCGCACGGATGCTTCGGATAGTTGTTTCCGGCGGTGGGTCAAGCGTCAGTGTGACCGCATCCGTCCGCCGTGGAAGCGACACGGAAAGCGTGTCAGCAAACGTCGGTTCGAGTGTTTCTACCGCCTGTGATTCCAGACTCACAATCCGCTCGATGGTTGTCCCTGCTGTCACATCCCCGCGTTCGACAATCGTTTCGCCATCGACTTGCACACGAACATCCTGCTCACTCTCTAGTCCATACTCCTCGCTGAGCGTCGTCGCTGAGAGGTCCGAAAGTGCCGATTCGTTGAGGACGTTCTGTCGAGCACTGACGTCGGACTGTTCAGCAATTAGTTGCTCCGAGACACTGACCGCACTCTGTCGCTCAATGGCATCGCGGTCTGCCGTACTGAATGCGGTTTCCGCTGCTGCGACGGTGATAAGCAACGCAACGGTAAGAAACAGAAAAGCAATCCCCAGCGCGGGAAGTTCAGTCTGTCCACGAAGCGTCTCGCTTTGACTCCTCTTTCGGCGGGTCATCTCCCATCACCATCGGGCTCTTTCAACCGTACCGTTCGGTCATCAGTTGTCCCTTCCACTTGAATGACGACCGTTCCGCCGCTCACATCACCCTCTGTTGAGTGGACCTGTTCGCCAAGTGCAACTGTCGTCTCACGTTCCACAGACTCGTCTGGATGTTCGAGCGACAGCGTGTCGCCGTCAAGCGTCAGGCGGTATCCCGTGTTCTGAATCGAATCAGGTAGGTCAACGGTCTTTGTGACCGTCACTTCGCCGTCTGTCTCCGGAATTGAACCCTCAATGTGTGTTGCGGCAGTCGCAAGGGTACGCTCACTTACCTCCTCGCTTGTCGCCGATTCGTACGGTGGCACAACCCCACCGAGAAGGAGCCCCATCATCCCGCTGATATACAACAGCGCAAGTCCCGATGCAAATGTTTTCTCGACAACCGGACTGAGTGCGCGTTCATCTGTTTTGAGTGTCTGCGGTGACTTGCTTTCGGTCATCCGTTCACCTCCAGCGCAAGGTCGTGGAGAACGACCACTGCATCTCGTGTTCCGTGGTAGGTTGCGACCACGCTGTCCCTGTCATCTCCCTCGAACGATTGGCGGTCCGTGCTGGCGTTCTGTTCCGCGAAATATCGCTCAAAAGGCTCCGGTGTGTCCGTTTCGATGGCGACCGCATAGGTTCCTGTCGGGAGGTCGCGTTCGGTGTGTGAGACGTTCGTCTGCAGCGTTGTTGTCACGCCACCCTGTCCGGAAACGGAGGTCTCCTCTTCTCCCAGTAGTGGTACGCCGATGACCAGCGCGCCGGTTCGCTCCGAACTTGTGATTGGTGGCTCTGAGACAAACCAGGCGTTTCCGGGTTCGCCCCTGATGACCGCGCCGGCGACGCTGACAACGCGGTTGGTTCCGTCATCGAAGACGAGCGCACCGACGTCGTACTCCTGAAGGACGTCGCCGGTTTCGTTGAGCACCCGAACCGTTCTATCTTCGGTTGTGAGACTTCCGTCGGCAAAGCTCAGTTCGTGGCTATAGTGGCCTGTCCGTTCGGTGCTTTGTAGTGCATCGTCCAGCCCGGTCGCTACCCGCTCGGCATCCGCGTTGCTTGCCTGGGAGTCGAGAACGGTGCCGACACCCATAGTGAGACCGCCAAGAGCGACCACGGCCAGACTGAGCATGAGCGCAACGCCGACCACGTGTGACTGTCCCCGCGAGGCTGTGGCTGGTTGCCCGTCGGTTCCGTGCATCAGGCCACCCCCAGTCCAGTGAAAATGACGTACGTGATGACGACCAGAATGCCCGAGTGAAGCAACGCATCGTAGACCCCACGGCTTGCCGTTCCTGCGAACCAGCCACAGGCGATGACCGTTGCCTGTGCGATGAGATAAAACCGCGCTTGGTCTCTGTCGGGATCAACTGCCTCGGGGTCAAGCGACATTCCACCGGTTGATTCGGCCACGCCCGAAAGCTGTGAAAACCCATCGAGAACGGTCATGTTGACGGCGACGATAATCCCGACAACGAGCAGCGCAGTTGTCCACCCGACGGCAACGTAGACCATCAGACGCGACCGGAGGGCTTTCCGCTGGTGGTAGAGGCGACCAATCTCGGTTTCGAGGGTTTCAAAGACGTTCTCTGTGTTACTGCCGGCCTCCAGCGCACCGACGACCAGCCCAACTGTCTGTGAGGCAAGTGGCGTTCCAACGCGGTCGACAAACCGATTCAGTGCAACAGCCCGAACGTCGTCGGTTTTATCAACGCCGGTTGTCAGACTCAGATTGAACGCAAGCGTTTCTACATCCCTTTGCAGCGGCCCGAGGTTCACTTCGCGGGCAACTCGCTGGACTGCATCCGGAAACGGCCGGCCAAGGCTTACGTGGCCAGACACCGCGTGGACGAAATCACGTATCTCTCTGTCCTTTGCATCGTCTCGTGCCGCTCGTCTGCTCGCAACGACGCCAACTGGAATTCCGTACGCTGCATAGCCAAGCAGGATGACGTTCACCGGCCCATATCCAAGCACCCAGAGGAGCATCGTGAACCCGGTTGCTGGCGGGAGAAACACGACCGCTGCGCTCGCGGGATTGGTTTTCGCCGTTTTGAGAATCCCACTCACTGTTTCTGGCCGGTCATACTCGGGGGTTGCATGGTCGGTTGGCCGCAAAGACTCAACCGTGAGCGCTGCTCCTGCACCGACTAGCAGGACGAACGCCACGCCAGCATAGACAAACAGCGTTCGGAACGTAAACTCACCAAGCGGGGTTGCAACCGATTCCGAAAGGCCTGGTGAAAGCACACTCGCAACGGTCATGATGAGTATCGCAAGCGCTGGAAAGACGAGTAACACGACGAATAGCTCGGCGACAAGTTCCAGATATCCGCCTGCACGTTGATGAACGCGCTCTTGACGCTGTCCGAGCAGTCGCCCCTCCATTTTCAGATATCCTTCGAGCGAATCACGTCCTTGGGCGGCGTGTTCTTTGAATTTGAGCAAAAACGGCGATAGGAGATTCCGAGAGGGTGTATCCCGTGCAACCATCGACAATCCCTCGTCGAAACTCCCTGTCAGGGCTCCTTTGTTGAGTGCAGTGCGAAACGCGTCCGCCGTTGCTCCGTATGCTTTCTGCTCTGCGACCCGCTCTACCATTTCCTGTTGGTTGTTTGTCCCCGATGCCAGCACTCGCATGTAGCGGACTGCCCCTGGCAGTGTTCGCTCGATGTCCGCTCGTCGAATTGCGATGAGGCGGTTGAGATACAGGCTCCCTCCCTGTATAACGCACCACCGTCCAAGGCTCCCGACTCCGATACCTAACACGGCCGCAAGGGTGAGCCGAGACACGCTCGGGACGTTCGCTTGGTTCAACAACGGGATGCCGCCAGCAAGAAAGCGAAATAGCGCATCTCCTGCTTGCGCAGGTAACAGTAGTAGTAACAGCACCGTGGTCAGCGTAAGACTCGCGCCAGTCAGCCAAGCCAGTCCATACACCCGCGCAATATAGACGTCAAAGTTTGTCGAGAGTCCAGCGGCACGATATCGGCGGCGGTCGCTGTCATGTGTGCTGCTGTCGGCGTGGCGTGAGAAGAGGGCATAGACACCACGGTCGAACGGTCCGAGGCCAGTGCCCGTCTCGCGTTGCCCACCCATTTAGGTTCCTCCGCGTTGGCTGGGTCCGTTTGTCTCTGTTGTTTGTGTCGTGGGCTGGTCTGCCGTTTGGTGGGTCGCTCGCCCGGCTTGCCGGGTCAACCGGTCAACCGTTGCTGCCTCGTTTGTCTGCAAGTCGGCGAGCAATTCGAACAACTCGTCAAAGTCATTCAGATTCTCGTTAACCATATGTTGGACGTAGCGGTGCTTTCGATGGAATTCTGCCTCAACTGCTTCCTGTGACCGGTCGGTGAGGGTTCCGAGCCGCGAGAAGATATCCATCCGACAGTGACGGGACTCATCACCGAGGTCTGGATGGTCGTACGCAAACTCGAACCCACCGGAATCTGTCCGCCAGGCGATGCTGTTCCAGTAGATTGTCATCCCGTGTTTTTCGATGACACCGGTTCGTTCACTCGTCGACAGTGTTTCGTAGGTCGCTTCGTCGATGAGTTCGACCACTTCGCCGACATAGCGCTCACCATCAGTCCGTCGCGGAAAGACAACGAGGTCTATCTCTCGCAGTAAATATGGCGGTAATCCCTGCTCAACAATTCGGTTAACTAACCCTTCGATATCATCTGCATGTGTGGTCCCAATGAGTCCATGACCTGTGTTCACTGACTCAGCAAAGGTCTCGAAGCTCGCAGCCGTGTTGATTTCCGCGATGACTTCGACATCCGGATTAAGGTAGTTACACTCGGTCATCAAGTCGGCCATCGTCACCTGCTTGTGGTCGTTTTCGTGCTCGCGCGTGGTGAGTGAAATGCCCGTTTCGTGGGGAAGTTGGACTTCGCGTGACCCTTCGTCAATGCTGATTGGCCTGTCTTCAAACCGGATAAAGGGCATATGCGCGTTCATGAGCGTTGTTTTGCCCACTCCCGTCGGTCCGGCAAAGAGGACGATACCGTGGTGTTCATAGCAGAGCCAGAGCAGTGCCACCAGTTCGGTTGGTAGACTCCCAGCTTTGACGAGGTCAACCGGCGTGAGGACATCCGGCGACTGTTTACGGATGGAGATATGTGGCCCGTCTTCACTGATTGTTGAGAGAGCAACGGCACACCGGATAGTCTCGTCTATCCCCTCTGGCCTCAGGTTGACTTTTGCGCTTGGGTTGCTGGCATTGAGCTCTGTGCCGTCTGCTGCGGCAAGCTGTGTGACGACATTTTCGAACGCCTGTTCGCTTTCGAATGCAAGATTCGTCGGGATTCGCTCGGCATGGTCGCCAACCCCGCGTGGGACGACTTTGATTCGTTCGCCGACACGGTTTGCTTCGATATCTTCGAGTCTGGGATCACGGATTGGAACCGTTAACTGTCCGTAGCCAACGTAATCTCGAAGAACATAATACACTAGGTCAGAGAGACGGTCATCCGCATAACGACGACCAACTGGTGGAACGGCGAGCTCGTACTCAGCAAGCGCTGACCGGATGCGGTAGCTAAGTGCATCCGCCCAGGCGCGTGTATTTCGGCTTCGGAGCCGTCGTGAAAGCAGGGTTTCGGCGCGCTCTCGAACAAACGAAACCTCGTCTTCGAGCAACCCCTCGATAGCGCTCTCCCAGATGCGTTCTTTGCACTCTTCGATGAGCTCTTCGTCGCCGGGGAGGAGGTCTGGCTCGCGGACTGCATACTGCACAGGAAACGGGTCGTTTCCGAGCAAATTCTCCCGGTAGCGAATGACGGGTATCTCAAACTCATGAAAAGAGACGGTGTACTGCTCCAGTCGTTCGCTTGCAAACCGGTCGATGAACGCAGGGTCATCAGGGAGTGCCGTTCGCGCTGGTGAGTAATCATTGGTGTGGACAATAACCCCCTCATCCCCTGTATCAGCAACTTCGATCTGGTCATCCAGTGCGTATGGTGTAAGCGGGCCAAGACAGGCGAGTTCAGCGAGTGCGTGGTATTCGATTCGTCGCCTCGCATCATGTGAACAATTAAGCAGTCCGTCAATCACCCGTTCGTGCTTTGGTCGAAATCCTTCGTTCATCACTTCGACGGCACCTTCTCGGGTTTTCGGTCGAACAAGGTGTGCCGCCTCAAAATGCGCTGTTATCTTTTCAAGTGCCGCACGGTCTTGTTCAGTCAGTGCTGGCTCGCGAACGTCGTAGCGAAACTCCCCACCGTCGTTTGTAATTGTCACGACGACCCCCGGTCGAACCTCGTACTGTGATTCGACTGTTTCCGCATACCACGCCTCCGGGTCATCCGGCGGCAGCGGCGGCGGAACGTATGACTGTCTCTCGGCGGACGACTCCGCGAGTTCGAGTCTTGCATCTGTCATATAGGCGAATTGGATACTCTTTCATATTTAAACGTTAG
>PUNZ01000170.1 GCA_003551945.1 Halovenus sp.
AAAAAACGAGAGCGGAGTTCCGTCGCGAACGAGACGAGTGGCGTCACCTGTTCAATCAGTTGATAGCGGACTTCCCCGAACCCATCTTTGCGGTAGATGACCAGCGACGGCTGAGATATTTCAATGAGTCTGCGGAAGAAGCCTACGGGCGTTCGAAAAACGAAGCAATTGGAACGAAAGGCTACGACTTCTTTGGCACCGAAGGGGAGTCAGAGATTCTCGCAGAGACCGTTGCACGAAAGGGTGAAACAATCTGGGAAAAGGAGTTCCGAAAGGTTCCAACACCAGACGGACACCTCTGGAACCGGTCGATGGCCGTTCACGTGACAAATCTCGATGGTGAAACCGTCGGTGCCGTGGAAATGACTCCGATAGTGACGGACATCGTCAAGCAGCGAAACGGCATGCAAGATGCCCAAGACAAGCTATCAGAGGAGATTAACGAAGCAATCACGAAGCTTCGGACAACGGCAAGAGAGGTGGCAGCGGGCTCAACCGAGAGTAGCGACCTCGCCCGTGACCAATCAGAAACACTCGACCGCATCGCCAGCGAAATCGCAAACGTCAGCGCAAGCGTTGAGGAAGTTGCGTCAACTGCTCAGCAAGTTGAACAACAAAGCAGTCGTGCCGAGCAGTTAGCCGACGATGGGGCAGCATCTGCAACGGCGGCACTGGAGATGATGACCGACGTTACGGACTCCGCAGAGGCGATGGAACAACGAATGACCGCCCTACAGGGGCGCATTAACGAAATCGACAGCATCGTGGAAGTTATCAACAACATCGCTGACCAGACAAATATGCTTGCGCTGAACGCAAGCATTGAGGCCGCACGGGCTGGAAGCGGCGCAGGGAACGCTGGCGATGGTTTTGCGGTCGTCGCTGACGAAGTTAAATCACTGGCTGAAGAGTCGAAGAGACACGCAAGTCGGATTGAAGAGATGATAAGAGAGGTTGAACAGACTGCGAGCGAGACTGTCGAAAGCATCCAACAGACAAACGGGCAACTGACCGATGCAGTGAGTCAAACAGAGACAGTGTCGGAGAATTTGGTCGCCATCAACGACGAAGTCCAACAGACTGCGCAAGGAATGGAAGATGTCGCGGCCGCAATGGACGACCAAGCCACCGGAACGGAAGCGGTAGCCGGCTTAATTGATGACGTCTCAACAAGTGCTGAACGGTTGGCCACAGAGATTACAACCATTGCCGAAGCAAACCAGCACCAGTCTGAGCTTGTCGAGTCAATCGAGAAAATGGTCGCAACGCTTGAAACGGAGATGGCCGCGTTGAGCGAAGAGTGAACAGTGTGGCCTTAGTGGACTAGTGCCATAATCAAACGTATCCAATGGATTGTTTAACTCCGGTTCCGACTCATTTTTTATACCCAAGCAGACAATAGGTCGCATATGTCTAATTCGCTTGATAGAGAGACAGTTATCAAACTCGTTGGTGTCTTCATCGCAGCACTGCTTGCCATCAATGCAGTCGAGTATCTTGGCGGTGCGATTGCCCGCGGCGAAATCTTGAGTGATATCTACGCCATACTATCACTCCTGCTGTTGGTTGTCCTGTTTGCGGCCCTGTTCGTACAGACACAACGGCCATCATCAGAATAGTTGTTTCTAATCTTATAGTCGAAAAATGTGTCGCACCATAAATGTTTGGAAGATGATTATATACAAATAGCCAACGCTTCAGCTTGAAATTAAATGAGAAGGGCAACTCAGTGGTAATTTTAAAAGAATATCAGCTATTTTTAGGCCAAAAGTATCATATATGTCCAAAAATGTATGAAGTATATGATTGTCTAACGCAATACTACATTGCAAAAACAATGCACAACTAGTTCGAGAGATGGTCGTTGCTATGGAGCAAACTGGACCGTCTCATCAACGATGAGTATGTCCCCTGCGTCATCATCCAAGAACTGTTCCGTATCGGCCTGTATCTGTTGGCCCGCCTCACTGGCGAACACCTCGCCAACGCTGACACCGTCCTCGAAATACAGTTCAGCGATGCCATCATATCGTGCCTGTTCTGGATCGGCAGGGATCGACGTCGTATACGTGTGAACGCCCGGTAAGTCCTCAGCGAGTGGTGCATGTTCAGTGAGCCAGTACTCGACGAATTCGTCGTGTGTCATCCCATCTTTTCGGACAAGCAAGTTCACAAGCTTTCGCATATCAAAGTGTTCGTCGAGTGGCTACTTGTGCGGTTCGGTACCACGAAGAGTCTAGAGCTCAGGTGAGACCGTCTGCTCAAACGCATATCCGGCCCGCAACGCTGTTGCATCGTCGAAGCGCTCGCTGACGAACATCAAGCCCACAGGGAGACCATCGCTCGTTCCCGCAGGGACGCTGATTGCTGGATGGCCCGTGTTATCGAACGGTGCCGTATTGTTGAGCATGTTCAGTGCCCGCTGGATGGCCTGAACTCGAGAGAGATTCCGGTCAACCTCGTGTGCGGTCTGTGGCGTCGTTGGCATCGCCAACACATCAACATCCGCAAGGACCGAATCGTACTCATCCCGTAATTTCCGGCTGAGGTTCTGGCCTTTCGCGTGGTACTGGCCACGGTATTGGTCGGAGAGATACTGCCCAAGGACGAGGGTCAATTTGACTGTCGTCAGGTAATCATCCGCCTGCGAACGGCGGGCGCGACCGAAGAAATCGGCAAACTGTGCGTCGTAAAATCCCTTGCCGTAGTGACCGATACATTCGGATTCGATTGTTGCAGTAATCTCCTCGTTTCCAATTGCGTTCCAAATCGCCATCCCATCGAGATGCATCGGAAGAGAGACTGACTCAATGGTTGCTCCTTCCGCCTCGAACGCATCGATGGCATCACGGACCGTCTCATCAACACCGGGTTCGCTCTCGTCATGGCCAAATCCTTCCTCCAGTACACCGACGGTGAGTTCTGATGGGTCATCGTCGAGATGGGAGGTATATTTCTGTGTAGGAACTGCCCCCTGTCTGGGGTCAAGACCATCTTCGCCTGCGATGACTCCGAGCACCCGCGCACAGTCTTCGACCGTCTGTGCCATCGGCCCGGTGTGGTCAAACGACTGCCCAAGGCCGGCAATACCCGTATATGGCACCAACCCGTGCGTTGGTTTGTGGCCGACGATACCGCTCCATGACGCCGGAATCCGGACTGAGCCACCCTGGTCGCCACCCATCGCAACATCGACCTCGCCGTTCCCTACTGCGGCCGCCGAACCGGAGGATGAACCACCAGCGATGTAGTCGTCATTATGGGGGTTCAACACTGGACCGGTGGCTGAGAGTTCGCCGCTTCCCGAAAACGACATATCCTCCATATTCAACTTTGCCGTGATTGTCGCCCCGGCATCAAGCAGCCGAGTGACGATTGTTGCATCCGTTGACGGGACATATCCCTGGAAGAGTTTCGACCCAAGCGTCATCTCGATGCCTGCAAGCGAAATGTTGTCTTTGAGACCAATTTCGTATCCAGCGAGCGGGCCGTCATCCGCACCGGGAACGTGACACTTGCGCACGTAGGCATTCAGCGGGTCCTCTTGGGGACCGGGTTGATAGCCGGGGTCGCGCTCATGATACCGTCCCTCCGGTGTGGGATTTGGCAATTCATCAAGACGCTCATATCCCTCAAGGACCGTTGGGATAATCGCCGCAAAGTCATCGATTTCGTCTTCGGAGAGTGTGATGTGGTGTTCTGCAGCCAGTTCCGCAATCTCCGCTTTCGTTGGTGGGCGGATGTTTGGTGGTGATTCAGACATTGCAGTTGTATGATAGAGAGAATATAGCATACCTTTTGGGGGTACTCGGGCGGCCACCTGCTGGGACCATTGGGTAAACCGAACCCTATATGCCCGTGGTGGTCCAATATGTAGGCGATGGCACACGATATCGACTCACTCGACAGCATCGGCGTTGTCGGTGCTGGAACCATGGGAAGTGGCATTGCACAGGTTGCCGCAGTAGCCGGCTATGACGTCGTAATGCGCGACATCGAACAGGAGTACGTTGACAAGGGCTTCGAGACAATCGAGGGGAGCCTCAACAAACTGGTCGAGCGTGACAGCCTCTCGGCGGAAGAAGCCGAGGCCGCACAGGACCGCGTCAGTGGAACAACAGAATTAGCTGACCTCGCTGATGTTGACCTCGTTATCGAGGCCGCCGTGGAGAATCTCGAGATTAAACAAGACATCTTTGCCGACCTTGATGAACTCGTCAACGACGATGCAATCCTTGCAACCAACACAAGTACGCTCTCAATCACGACAATCGCAAGCGCAACCGAGCGACAGGATGCCGTTGTCGGCATTCATTTCATGAACCCAGTCCCAATCATGAAAGGCGTCGAAATCGTCGTCGGCGAGCGAACTGCCGACGAGGTTGTTCAGTTGGCACACGATTTCTCGGAAGACCTCGGGAAGGAGACATGGGAATCCGACGACAAACCTGGCTTCGTGACCAACCGCATTCTGATGCCCTGGATTAACGAGGGTGTGCGCGCGTTCGACGAAGGCGTTGCGATAAAAGCAGATATCGACAGCGGAATGAAACTCGGCACGAACGTCCCGATGGGACCGCTCGAACTCGCCGACCATATCGGTCTCGACATCTGTCTGCACGCGACCGAAACGCTGCATGAAGAACTCGGTGACCGCTATAAACCAGCCTACTTGCTCAAACGAAAAGTCGAAGCAGGTGACCTCGGGAAAAAGACTGGGCGTGGGTTCTACGAGTACGACTAGCTGATAAAACTACTCTTTGAGGTGACGGGCAATAATTTCTTTCTGAATCTCCGACGTTCCCTCGTAGATGGTCGTAATCTTCGCATCCCGATAGTACCGCTCGACGTTGAAATCTTTCGTGTAGCCGTAGCCACCATGGACCTGTACCGCATCGTTGGCAACGCTGACGGCAGTTTCGCTGGCGAAATATTTCGCCATACTTGCGGCCTTGGCATCCACGCTTCCGTCGTTTTTCTGCGCCGCATCTCGCGTGAGCAACCGGGCGGCCTGGACGTCCGTCTGCATATCTGCGAGTTTCTGGCTAATCGCCTGATGGTCGATAATTCGTTTTCCACCCTGCTCGCGTTCGTTTGCATAACCGACCGCTTCATCAAGTGCCGCCTGTGCAACGCCAACTGCCTGACTCGCAATGGCAACGCGACCGCCGTTGAGAATCGAGAACGCGGCTTTGAGGCCGTCCCCAACCGGTGTTAGCCGGTTTTCGGCGGGGATCCGCGCATCCTCGAAGATCAGCGTCGTCGTATCGCTTGCCCGAAGACCCAGTTTCTCCTCGTGTTTACCAACCTCTACACCGTCGATATCCTTGGGAATCAGAAATTGCGTGACGGTATCGTCGTCATCCGCGTCAGTCTTCGCAAAGAGAATCACAACGCCTGCGCGTTCACCGTTGGTTATCCACTGCTTGGTGCCGTTAATGACATACTCGTCCCCATCCCGTTCGGCAACGGTCGAAAGTTCCGCTGGGTTCGAGCCAGCGTGTGGCTCCGAGAGAGCGAACGCGCCTACCGGCCGACCATCGCGCATCTGTGTCAACCACTCATCTTTCTGTTCCTCGCTCCCGAACGTGTTGAGACAGGATGTTGCAAGACAGTGGACCGAAAGCGCCGTTGCAAGCGAGAGATGACCCCGCGCAAGCTCCTCGTTGACAATGCTGTAGGTCAGCATATCCGCATCGAATCCATCATACTCTTCGGGAACGGTCATACTCGCTAAGTCGAGTTCAGAGACGCTATCCCAGACATCCTCGGGGAAGGTTTCGGTCTCTTCGGCCTCACTGGCGATATCGACTACCTCGCGTTCGACGAACTCCCGGACCATATCACGAACCATCTGCTGTTCGCTCGTAAGCTCCATACCCTCACTTTGGACCGAGATGATTAAGATTCACCGGTTGACACCAATGCGGAAAACAGTCACTGGCGCGCCGGCACTTCCGAGTGTTCCGAGGTTTCAGCGCGGATGACCCAGTGGTCGTCATCCGGTCGTTCAAGCGTCGCTTCCTCACGAAGTTTGGCGATATACCCTGTGGGCTGTCGAATAAATTCATGCTCCGCATCAATCCGGACGAGGTTGCCGATAAGCTGTGCAGATGGCGGCTGTTGGGCTGCTCCACAGTCATAAATTGTCAGAAACTCGTTCCCGTCGTTCGTCTCATGCACAATGATGTGGGCGTGGCGTGGCAGTCGCCAGTGATTCTCATCAACGGCTGCGAGGTGATTCATACTACGGTGTTTGCAAGGGAGACATAAGAGCAATTCGCTCCCCGTCACAGGGCAACAGCCTTACTCCGCCTCAGCATCTGCTGCAAGGTCTCTCACGGCATCCCGGACATCATGGACGACTTGCTCCTGTTGGTCGACAAGCGAGGCGGTATCAACCGCCTCATCACGCATATCCTGCGCTTGTTCGGTGTTGGTCTGGAGTGTCGCGGCAATCGCTTCGATACGTGTCGCCTGCTCTTCGTTCGCGGTCGCAATCTCGTCGGCACCGGCCGCAACATCCTCGATTGCCTCGACAATCGTTTCGAGCGCCGAGAGTGAGTTACTCACTTCGTCACTCGCCATCACCGCGCGTTCGTAGGTCTGTTCA
>PUNZ01000002.1 GCA_003551945.1 Halovenus sp.
AGTGACTCACCGGTCACAAACGAGGCGTCATCCGAGCAGAGCCAGACAACCGCAGAGGCGATTTCCTCCGGCTTGCCAAGTCGACCAATCGGCGTTGCAGCAGCCGTTGCTTCCATCGTCTCCGGGTCCTCCTCTTTTGCCCTGGCGACCATCGGCGTGTCGATGACACCCGGACAGACCGCGTTAAATCGGATACCATCAGCGCTGAACTCGACTGCGGCCGACCGCGTCAGGCCAATCACGCCGTGTTTGCTCGCGACGTATGGGCTGAGATTTGGGAAGCCGAGAATGCCGGCAACCGAAGCGGTATTGACGATTGCGCCGCCGCCATGTTCAAGCATCGTCGGTATCTCCGCTTGCATGGCAAGAAAGACCCCTTCGAGGTTGATGCCGATAACCCGGTTCCAGTTATCCATCGGCTGTTCGTGCGCACGGCCATGTGCCCCTTCGATACCGGCATTATTGAAGGCAAAGTCAAGCCCGCCGAAGGTCTCAACCGCACTCTCGACCATGTACGAAAGGTCGTCTTCGTCCGTGACGTCAACTTCGACGAAGATGGCCTCGCCGCCGTCGGATTCGATATGCGAGACCGTCTCCTCGCCGCCTTCGGCATCAATATCAGCGACGACGACCTGTGCGCCCTCTGACGCGAACCGTTTTGCAGTTTCCCGTCCGATTCCTGAACCGCCTCCCGAGACGATTGCGACGCTGTCTTGTATCCCGTTCATGATTGTCTCCCCCGGCACGGAACTGCCGGAGTGTAGAACTACGGTAGCACTGCACATACACCTATCGGCACGATAGTTGAACGAATGGAATTCGTTACCTGAGCCCCTGCCCCCGCTCCCACGTCCGAACAAGCTGTGTAATTGTCTTGTTGACTGGAACGGGTTCGTTTGCAGCCTCGACGACGTAGCCGTTGATGGCGTCGATTTCGGTGCGGTTGCCGGCCAGAATATCCTGATACATCGAGGAGGTGTTGGCTGCCGTGGTCTCGGCAACGGCAACCATCCGATTGCTTGCCTCCTCATCAGTGAGAGAAACGTCGTGTTCGCGGGCTACCTGTGCAGTTTCGCGTGCTGCAGTCGTGGCGACTGCTCGGCCATCGCCCGCTGTGAGCTGTCCGTTTTCGACGCGGGCAAGCGCAGTTGGGGCGTTAATACCCGCATTTACCGCGAGTTTCATCCAGAGTCGACGAGGCATATCGGAAGCGACCGTCGTCTTCAACCCGCTCTGACTAAACAGGTCGCCGAGACGGTCAGCCAGCGAGGAACTCCCACCGGGTGCCGGACCAAGCGCGATATCACCAATGCCGGTGCATTCGACAACGCCAGGTTCGACCAATCGAGCCCCGTACGTGCAGGTTCCCGCGAGCACCGGTGCCGAACACAGCGACCCAAGAACGGACTCGTTACCCAGTCCGTTTTGCAGCGAAAGAACTCCTTCAAGGGAAAGCGAAGAGAGTGCAGTTCCAGCAGCCTCCGTATCGAAGCTCTTGACGGTGACAATAGCGAAGTCGGCGTCCGCTGGCGGCGTCGTTGTCGCGTGTGGATGGACGGTGCGGTCATGTTCGCCGGTTATCCGCAGTCCTGACTCCTGAATCACATTGATGTGGGGCTCACGACCGACGAGCGTTACCTCGGTTTCGGTGGCGAGCAACCCCCCAACAAGGCTGCCGAGACTGCCAGCACCGAACACACAGACGTGCATTGAGGGAGAGTCGGAGTCGGTACCAGTAATAGCTAGCTGTTTCTCATCGAGTGTTACGGGAGAAACGAACGCTTTTTGCGGTTCTCGCCGAGAGACACTGGTAGCCGATGACGACCGATTCGTCCGACCCCCACGAGATGCACCGAGACGGGACCGACCGCGAGGCCCGCACCGACGGCGGTGTGGCCGACAGCGATGAGGTTGCCCTCGACCCGTGGGGGTCCGCGACGGTCAACGATTACAACAAACTCTTCGACCAGTTTGGTATCGAACGGTTCGATGAGGTGCTCGATGCCGTCCCCTCACCGCATTATCTGATGCGCCGCGGCGTCATCTTCGGCCACCGTGATTACCGCGCTGTGGCCGACGCGATGACCAACGACGAGCCATTCGCCGTCCTCTCCGGGTTCATGCCGACGGGTGACCCACATATCGGACACAAACTCGTCTTTGATGAGATTATCTGGCATCAACAGCAGGGCGGCGATGCCTACGCCCTGATGGCCGACCTCGAAGCCCACAGCGCCCGCGGCCTCTCATGGGACGAAATCGACGAGCACGCCCGGAATTACCTCCTCTCGTTGCTCGCGCTCGGATTCGACCCCGACGCGGGGACGCTGTACCGACAGTCCACCAACCGGGAGGTACAGGACCTCGCCTTTGAGCTTGGCATCGAAGCGAACTTCTCCGAGCTGGCGGCGATTTATGATTTCGACGGCGAGACCGACGTCTCGCATATGCAGTCAGTCGTCACGCAGATGGCCGATATCCTCTACCCGCAGCTGAAGCGACCGGTCCCCACTGTGATTCCGGTCGGCCCCGACCAGGACCCACATCTCAGATTGGCCCGTGACCTCGCTTCGCGCGTCCGCTATTTCGGCGTCACCGAGGCCTACGCAAGTTTCGAGGCAGCCGAGGCTGAATTGGCGGTCATCGCGGATGCCTACGACCGACTCGAAGACGGAGAGGAAACGGTCCGCTGTGAGGATGCTGCCGAATTGCTCGATGCGGAAGGAACGACCGTTCCCACGGCGACCGAGACGGTGGTCGAGAATGCGAGCTCGCTACTCAACGGTGCAGGAAAGGAACCGCTTCGCCCCCGTGTCCGCATTGTCGACCGGAACGCAACCGAGGAAGCCTTTGAAGCATTAATTGCTGCCGTCGAAGGAGAAAAGCGGGTGTACGATGCACATATCGACGCCTTCGAGTTGACTCACGAGGAGGCGACAACGGTCGCCCGAGACGTGGAACTCGACCACGGGGGCTACGGGTTTTTGCCTCCGTCTTCTATCTATCACCGCTTTATGACTGGGCTGACCGGCGGAAAGATGTCCTCCTCAATTGAAGCCTCGCATATCAGTCTCCTGGATGCGCCGGAAGCGGGGTATGACAAGGTCAAAAGCGCAACAACTGGTGGTCGAGAAACCGCTGAAAAGCAGCGCGAACTCGGCGGCAAAGCCGATGAATGTCCGGTGTATGAACTCTACGCCTATCTGCTCGCTGGCGACGATGACGACCTTGCAACGGAGGTATACAGCGAGTGTGTCAACGGTGAGCGACTCTGTGGCGGCTGTAAGGAACAGGCCGCAGAGTTGATGGCGGAGTTCTTAGAAGACCACCAGGAAAAGCGCGACGAATGGGAGGAGAAACTGGACGAGTTGGATTTCGAGTTTGACGTAGCCGGGCTGAAATAGGCCGATAAGAGGGGCGAGAGCCGACCCTCTGAAGCCAGCTCCTATGCCACCCGGGCCTCAGAAAACGCCAAGGATGAATGCCGTCCCCATTCCGACAAGCACAACAGCAGTCAACAGTGGAAGGTACGGGGTGTACTCTTCGACCGTTTCCCGGTGGCGTTCATAACCAGCAATCAGCAACAGCGTTGGCAGCAAAATAGCACCGATGACTGCCAGTGAGTAAATCAACATTAACTCCAGACAGTACTCCGTGCCAGCACAGATTGCCAGAATCTGTACCGGCTCCTCATGGGCAAAGCCAAGCAAAAGGGCAGTTGTTCCAAGGGCAAACAATCCCCTGTTTGCGTCCTCCGTTGTGAGATGCTGGTGACCACCCGGAAGGCGATTTCGAAGACGTGTGAGAAGTCCTTCCTGTGAGGCGTCTTCGGCATGGTCATGACTGTGGGTGGGTTCGTGACCGTGGCTATGTGTATGGTCATCGTGATGTTCGTGACCGTGGCCCCCGTGGCGGTATTCGTAAATACCAAGCAGAATGAGCATCGTGCCGGCGAGATACCGCATCCACGGCCCTTCCGCGAACTCAGCGAACGTACTAAACCAAAAATACGCAAGAACCAACACGACGCTGCTGATGAGATGTCCGATGCCGAGAATGAGGGCAGCCAGCGTCCCAAAGACCCACCGTCGGGAGTGATTCAATCCGTAGGTTGCGGCAATCGGCCAGCCGTGGTCGGGAAGAACTCCGTGGATGAACCCGATAAGTACCACCCCAGCGACGAGTGCGACATCCATAGCCGACTCTGGGCATGGTCAACAGAAAAAGGCTGTTAGCACCGAATCTGGGGTATCGTAATACGTCGAAAGGCGGTCACGAAAATAAACACGAATCGTTACCACTTTCCAATGGTTCCACAGTTAGGACATTTTGCCTCTATTTTATCACCTCGTATTAACCGGCCTTTTTTCCTCACGTTGCCAATATTTTTCAAACACTCTGCATGGTATGCAGCGCCGCAATTAGGACAACGCCCACCTAGTTTTTTTGTGACCTCTCCGCCACAAACGGTACACGGGTATGACGTACTGCCAAACAGTCCCATAGTGTGAGTAAGTAGTAGGAGGAAGGTATTATCAATGTACTTGTTACTCACAATTTCTTACACTGGTGGTGAGTTCTGTAGAAGCAATATTTATACCAGTATGGTAAAGTTATTAGCATAACTCGTGACAGAGGAAGTAGAGATGGAGAACATTTGGCTGACCAACGTTTCAAGAACAATAATCAACCGAAGTCCGCTAGGTTCTGCTTCATCCGTCCTGTTGATTCTCGGCTTGATTCCTGCAGGATTATTCCTCAGTTTTTACCTGTTGGTTGCAGAGACGGCACCAACACAGTTCTTTTACCTAATGAGTCTAGGAACGCTGGTGGTCGTCATTGGTCCGTATCTGTTGTTTCGGTATGATACCATCATCTTTCCCACGTTTATTGAGCGCGCAAAAGACGTGACACCCTCCGATGATAATACAGAAATAAAGGAGATCGGACAGAAATATAAGAAGTTCTTTGCTGACAAATATCTGTATGTGGCGCTTCCATGGACGGCACTTATTTTAGGTACAGTCTTTCTTAATTTCGGATATTTTGAAGAGCTGGGTGTGAATGGGTACACTGACCCTGTGTTCATCCCCTTTGTACTGCTTTGCATAATTGCCGGTGTAGTCACTGGAATGGGACTTCACATGGCACTCACAACTGTCCTCTGTATCCGAGAGGTTGGTGACCTGAACTTTACAATTGACCCGTTGCATCCGGACGGCCTTGGCGGCCTCAGTGCAATCGGTTACTTCGCCATTAGCTCAACCACACTGTTTTCGATTGGGTCGCTGGGACTCCCGATAGCGTTCGATATTGCTGGCTCTGGCGGAACTGCCGGAGCGGTGTACTTTATTGTCGTCGTGTATATTGGAACCATTATTCTCTCGTTTGTCTACCCGACGCTGTACATCCATCGTCGTGCGAAAGAGATACGCAGAGAGATGCTTGAAAGTAAACGAGAGCAAATCCATTCATATCACAATGAAATAATGAGCGCGGACGAACAAACAGACCTCGGGTTGCTAAAAACAAAGCTCAACACCCTCCGTGACGAGTATGATGAGTTCGACCGTGTGAACTTGTATCCGATGTCACCGTCAATCCTCTCAAAGCTTCTTTCGTCGATTATGCTCCCATTGGTTTTCCTTGTGCTTGAGACATACGTGATTAGTTGAGTCAAAGCGTAAGTGTTTGAACAGACAAAACGGCCACTCCCAGACCACAAACACCATGCAGGTACCAGGTGGAATAACAATCAAGAGATGCGCACCAGTTTCAACATTCCCGATGACCTTCTCGCGGCGTTCGACGAGACCTGGCAAGCGGAAGGGCTTGAGTCGCGTTCTCGGGCGGTTCGAGAAGCAATGTCAGCGTACATTGAATCACACACCGAACTCGAATCAGTATCAGGAGACGTAACCGCAGCGCTTGCGTTTGATTATCGCCATGAACCAGTGATTCGTGACTTGCATACAGTCCAGCACGAATTTCAGGATATCATCAAAACCACAAGTCATACCCACGAGGGAAATTGGTGTCTGGAAACGATTTTCTGTCGTGGTGACGCCGAACGCATCCGAACGCTTGTCTACCAACTCAGAGATTTCGACGCCGTCAATCGGGTAAATGTACTCTTATTACGCCCGTAAAATAACTCGATAGAGACGAAGATCAGGGCGTCAACCGCTCAACCGAGAGCCACTCGACTTCTTCGCCGACGAGTGCAAAGACCATCCGCTTTCTGACGCCGTGGGCTAGTCGGACATCGAGTGCAAGGTCACGCGGTGAGAAGACGTGGTCCGTCGGGACGACGCGAACGAGCAGTTCCGAGTGGCCCAAATTATCAACATCCGTCACATCCGCGTAGGTTCGGAAATCGGCCCCGAATTTGTAGCCGGTTTTCGGGACGACACCGGCTTCACGGAGCGTCCGGTAGGTGGTAAGCCGTCGGTCAAAGCGTTCGCCTTCAACCTCCCGGCCGCGTTCGAGAACCGCGTCGTGGCCGGCTTGCTTGCTGGAGGTATTGGGGACGTCACCGACAACCGTCAACAGTCCTTTCCCAGTCAGGTAGGC
>PUNZ01000023.1 GCA_003551945.1 Halovenus sp.
CCGATGATTCGATGGCTTCACGCGCGGCTTCGACGCCCAACTCCTCGGTCAGTAACTCGCTGGTTTTGGGACCGATACCCCAGTACTCCTCAAGGCGCATTGATTGAGCACAGCGAGCGCTCTGGCTTATGCTTTTAGTTACCCGACCAGCACAACCGTCTGTTCTTCCACTGTCACTGCTCGTAGCCTCACATCGCCGCCAAGAACGTGCCATTCATCTCGCAGAGTTGCAGGTGAGCTGACAAGTCCCGCTATCTCCGCTTCGATCACTGATTCTGAGTAGTTTGCTTTCGCCGTCGGGTCGGTTAGCAGATGCTGTAACAATGTCTTACCTGCCTCTGTATCCGCAGCAGTGACCGGAACCACGACCACCGTTGCAGTTGTTTTCCGAGAGAGCTCATCGTCTTTTTTGAGTTCGACCGTTGTTCCATCTGTCCGAAGTTTGTCGGCTGCCACCTCGACCGTTGCCGCTGTCCCGTCACCTGCTGCACCGACATACTCGGCGGTTTCGATGAGTTCTGCGGCATCAGGTGGCTGTTCTGTCGGGAGTTCGAAGACGATTCCCAGCGCCGCGGCGCTTACTAGCACAACACCTATCCAGACGTACCATGCATCAAGTGGTGTATCGAACGCCACAGAACTGTTCTGTTTGGTATCGTATTTGAATCGCCGTGCTGATAATCAGTCGGGTCACTCCCCCTATCGGTCTCGCCACGACGCATCGACAATGCCCGCGGTCTGTCCAACACACACTGCAGCAAGCGCGAGCACAACCAGCATGTCAGTCTCAGCCGCCAGCGAGAGGCCATACAGCAACGCTCCCACAACCGAAAGGATTCCACCGCCAAAATACACCAGTTGCCCATCCGGAAGCTGCATTCCGGTGTACACCAGCCCTGCGGCCGGGAGCAGCATCCAGCCAATGAGACTCGTCGTCAATAGCACCTGCTCGTATGCCGGAAGCAGAAAGCCAGCAATACCGGCGAGGGTGATTAGTAACCCGATTACGAGGATTGTCCGCCAGGCCCGGAGCGCCCCTTCACTCATCCGCTCCCAGCCAGTGACTGCAAAGAAGGTGATGAATCCAGCCATCACCACATGCGCGATGAATATGCCGTCGGTACTCAGAAACTCGAATAACGCGCTTCCAGCGGCAATCCATGCGGCAGGGATGAGGAGAACGGGACCAAAATCGCGGACTGTTGTCAGCATATGTCCGAGTATGTCCACGTCCGTCAATAGCATGTCGGCAGCCGGTGGTCAGCAACAGGTTGTCCACCTCTGCTGGGCTGACCGAACAAACACCAAAGAATTACATTGGGTTCCGCCTGAGAAGGTAATGATATCCGAGTTATGACCGCGACGGAAACGTACGATATTATCGTCGTCGGCGGCGGAATTGGTGGTTGTTTCGCGGCGGCAACAGCCGCTTCCGAGGGCGTCGATGTCGTACAACTCGAACGGAAACCGGCCGAGAAAGGGGGCTATATTGCCTGCGGGGACGCTATCAAAGCACCGCGCGACCCCGAAAAGTATCCCGGTCCTATCGATATGGATGCAATTGCCGATGACCCTTCCGTGCTCGTCGATGAGAGCATCGACCAGATTGAGTACTGGGATGAAGCCCTTGGCGTCAAAAAGGTTCTCCCATACACTGAGCACAGCAACGTCATCGACCGCTACGAATTCGGTCAGCGCTTGCTTGAACAGACCGCTGAGTGCGGCGTTGACCAGCATTACGACACCGTGGTGAACGATGTCATCCAGAGCGAACAGGTGGAGGGTGTCGAAGCGATTCGCGACGGCGAGGAGATTCGATACGAGGCTGCTGTTGTCATTGACGCTGCCGGTGCGCAATCTATCTTACAGGACCTCGTTGATTTCGATGCGCTCGGTGGCGATAGTCCAACCAGCTTTGAAAAACCACATTATACGCATTTCGGCTCTGCTTACCGGGAAATAATCAAAACGGAAGAGCCGGTCGACTTTGCGAACGCCATTGTCGGCAAACCGCTCGAAGAGATGGGCTATATCTGGTATTTCCCACGCACACCGACTGAAATCAACGTCGGTCTTGGCTTCCAGATGAGCAAAGAGCCGATTCCGTTGGCCGACCGCATCAAACGCGATATGGAAGAAGAACCGGCTTTCGAGAACGCAACCGTCGCCGAACGCTTCGGGCAGAAGAACAAACTCGGTTCGTCAATTGCACTCCGTCGGCCGCTCGATTCGATGGTTGCACCCGGGTACCTTGCGGTTGGCGGAGCAGCAGGGACGACACACCCAATCTCCGGCAAAGGAATCCGTGGTGCTGCGATCACGGGCTATTCGGGTGGCAAAGCCGCAGCCGATGCAGTCAAAGCCGGTGATGTCTCCGAGGAGGGGCTCTGGCAACACAACTACTACTTCTACGTTGGTCACGGCGAAGGTGCGAAACTGGCCTCCCGAGACGCGTACAACATCGCCGCGAGTTCCGATGGGATGTCGGTGCTTCGTGCCATCGCTGCGTTGCTCCCCGAACAGGAGATGAAAGAGATCGTCGGCACCGAGCGAAAAGTCGATGGGCTGCCAGCAGTCGCATCAGTCGGCTATGGGACGCTTCGAAACCTCGTTTCGCATTATCGTGCCGGGACGTTCGACGAGTTGGATGTTCCGCTGAGCAAGCTGTATGAGTCGTTCCAGGGGGTCAGAAAGACGAAACACTACGTCGATGAATATCAAAAGCACTACGAGAACTACCCGGCGTCTCGTGCTGACTTTGAACGCTGGCTTGCCGAGCGAAACCGGATTGACCAAGCGTTTTACGACGCCATTGAGCTTGACGATTCGCTCCGAAAATACTGACCACTTGACACCATCCCCTCGCTCCTGTGCCGTCAGAACGGTAACGCTTATTCTCCGGTCGGGTAACAACAAGGTATGCAGGTTGCACTTCTTGGCGGCACTGGCGACATTGGCGAAGGCCTAGCACTCCGACTGGCACGTGATACGGACCACGAGATTGTTATCGGTTCACGAGACGAAGCGAAAGCAGCGGAAGCCGCAGAGTCATACGAGCAGACGCTTGCAGACCACGGTGTTACTGCCACCATTGCAAGCGGGGAAAACAGCGAAGTGACTGCAACGGCAAACATCGCTATCTTGGCGGTTCCGGCGTATTATCTTGCTGATACCATCAACGCCGTCGAATCTCAGCTCGATGGGACGATTCTCGTCTCACCGGCAGTCGGAATGAAACGCGATGATGATGGACTTCGGTACAACCCACCCGGGGTTGGCAGCGTGACACAGCTTGCTGCGAACACTGCACCTGACGATGTCCCAGTTGTCGGTGCATTTCACAACCTTGCCGCCGGCCGACTATCAAACCTCGATGCGGACCTCGACTGGGATGTGCTCGTGGTCGGTGACGACCAGTCCGCCAAAGAATCGGTTTGTTCATTGACGGATGCTATCGACGGACTTCGGCCGCTTGATGTCGGCGGCCTCGGTAACGCTCCGGAAGTTGAAGGACTGACGCCGCTTTTGATTAACCTGGCGGCGAACAACGACGGTATGCACGACTTAGGTGTCAAGTTCTGGTGACTGGGATGGAGGTCGTTGTCAACGCAGCAATGAGTGTTGACGGGAAACTCTCCTCGTATGAGCGTCGACAGATTGCTATCAGCGGACCAGCGGATTTCGACCGTGTCGATGCGCTTCGGGCCGAAAGCGACGCTGTCATGGTTGGCGTCGGGACCGTGTTGGCCGATGACCCGTCGTTGACACTCGATGACGAACGTCGAAAGGAGCGCCGTAGTGCTGCGGGAAAGCCCGCCAATCCGGCACGTGTAATCGCTGACTCTCGAATCCGAACCCCACCAGACGCACGTGTTCTCGACGACGAAGCAGAGACCTACCTCCTTGTTTCCGAAGCCGCGCCTGCTGATTTCGTGACCGAGATGCGTGGGGCCGGTGCGACGGTTCTCCAAGCGGGCGAAAACCGAGTCGACCTCGAAACGGCCTTTGCTGCGCTTGAATCTCACGGTATCGACCAATTGATGGTCGAAGGTGGCGGAGAGATTATCGCCTCGCTGTTTGAAGCCGGCCTTGTTGACCGGCTTTCGGTGTTTGTCGGTTCACTCGTCATCGGTGGACGAAACGCCCCAACACTCGCTGACGGCGACGGGTTCGTCGAAGCGTTTCCGGAACTGGCGCTCGAATCGGTTGAAAAACTCGATGATGGAGTGTTACTGTCGTACACCTGTTAGCGAGCACGTACCAGTTGATGCGGTGGTGAACTACCCCACCCTACTCGCTCACGGCTTTCGCCGTTCGCTCCTTGAGGAAGGGGACTTAGCGCCTGAATAAAGTTAATACCCCAAGTAGAATGCCAGGGCTTTGAGCCCGGTGTATGCGGTAAAAAGTGGTAATGCGATGAATACGAACACAGTAGTCACAAGCCAGTGTGGGATAATGCCGAGGAACGCCCCATTCTCCTCTTCCTCCGGTGGCTCTTCCGGTGATGGGGGTTCCTCCGTTGGTTCGTCGGTTTCGTTCTCATCGGTGTCTCCGTTTTCCGATTCGTTGGCAGTCTCATCCTCATCGCTTTCGTTCGTTTCTGTCTCCTCGCCGTCGTCGGTTTCGTCTGTCTCATCTTCCGCCTCGGATTCACTGGACTCGTTTTGTTCCGCTTCATCCGTTGAATCCTCGCTCTCATCGTCGTCGCTTTCATCGTCCTCAGTTTCATCATCCTCCACATCTGGGACTGCGAGGATGAACGACGAGAACCCATCCGTTGTCGCAGTCAGTTCGTACACCCCCTCATGTTCATCCTGCACAGTTATCTCGCGCTCGTCCCACCCACCGTCGTCGTGATAGAGCGCGACGTCATCAACCGATGCGTCGGCATCAGCGATGGCATCTTGAGTGACCGTCAGTGTCACTTCCACTTCATCAAGTATCGATGGAGCAACGGTTGGAGATGCACTAAACCCACCGAGTGCGCTCATCTCCATCTCATCGGCAAACGTTGTTGCAACCGCGTCGTCATTTTCGATACCGGTTACTCCAAGTCCGATACTGGTCTCTGTTGTTGGAGTTACGGCAACTGACTCGACCGTTGTCTCCTGCGTCGTCGTTAGCGGTTCGTCTCCCTCAGGTGCAGTCACCGTCTCCCCTGCAGAGACACCGATGAACTCCACGAGAGTATCCACGCCATAGGCTCTGCTCAACCGCTGGACCGCTATCTCGGGTTCATCAGGCCAGTGCTGTGGCCCAACTCGGGGTGAGTTGTCATCGCTCGATACGTCGATGAGTATGTCATCAGTGCCGACGTTTCCAGCCGCGTCCGTTGTCTCAAGTGTCACCTCATACACGCCCGGATGGAACGTGTGTGAAACGGATTCGCCTGTTGCCGTCTCCCCGTCACCGAAGGACCATTCGAACGATTCAGCCGTTGTCTCAGAGCGACTTCCGTCGAATACAACCGTGGTCCCTTCTGATGCAGTGCGATTTACTTCCGCTATCGCCGTTGGAACGCTTGTGTTAATCTCTAGCGGTGACTCGACATCGAACGCTGCAGTGTTACCTGCCGCATCAGTCGCTTCATGAATAGTAACGGTATAGTCACCTTCTTCGAGTTCCACATCGCTTGTATACCGTATATTTGGTCGCTCCTCAAACTCATCAAGGGTTAGCTCCTTTTCAAGTGGCCCGTCGATGCTCACTGAAAGGCTCGCAACGGACTGGTCAAACTGATAGCCAAGTGTCGTCTCGTTGGTTGAAATGGATGGAATATTAACGCTTACCAGGGCTGGCGGAACGGCATCCATACCTGTCACGCTCACTGAGCGCCGCTCGCTCGTATTTAGTGTATTCCCGATGCTGTCAGCAATCTGCGTCGACCGTGCAACGCCGATGACGACCTCATCCTCCGCAACCGGCTCGACGAGTTCTAGTTCGATTATTGCCCGCTCATCTGAAGTGTGTACTACGGCCACGCTCTCTACCGAGCCTGCACTCAGGAAGAATTCGGACTCGGTCACAGTTTCCGCATCAAGCTCCGCCTCCGTCTCTATCGTTATGTTAATGACTGTCTCTGAGACCCGCTCTGCGTCCGCAAGCACTGGGGAGGAGATGTTTTCGGAGTGGTTACTCGTATTGTTCGTTTCCTCTGCAACAGCCACTCCACCGAAAGAAAGTCCGATAGCTCCACCGCCAACAACGAGTAAACAGCATATGCCGAGGATGAGAACCATACCAGTGACTGGTACCGTTCCGGCGTGCGACTCATCGTTAGCCTCCGAACTCATTGGTGGTACCTATCCTGTGCATGAATATAAAGACAAGCGACAGTTCGCCTTGTGAACGCGGACACAGGGACGGCTCCGTTTGTCTCACCAATACGGAGAGACAAAGAAAGCTTTTCAACGCCCCTGACTGAATGTTTAGTCAGGAACGACCACTGATATAGCATGTCTTCACAACTCCTTGGCCCCAGCCAGTTTACTGACGCCATTGGCGACGCTCTCCGAGAGGATGTGGCAACCGCCGAC
>PUNZ01000111.1 GCA_003551945.1 Halovenus sp.
AGCTGTGAGCGCAGGTCGTTGTGGTCGAGGTTGGTGCCGATAAGGACAAGTCGGTTGCTCCGGTCACCCCACTGTTCGTGCCACACCTCTTTGATTTCGGGATGTTCCGCCAACTGCTCTTCGCGCTCTTCTGGTGGGAGGCCCGCAAGCCAGATACCCGCGGGGGCAACACGAATCGACTGTCCAGCAACGTGTAACATGAGGGCTTGGTCGCCGCGGCCGGCAAGCCAGAAATGCCCTTTCGAGCGGATGACCGTGTCGGGAAAAGCATCCAACAGGTCGGCAAATCGTTCCGGGTGGAAGGGTCGTCGGGAGTCAAAAACCAGCGACGTAACACCGTGTTCTTCCTCTGCAGACTGATGGGGCTCCTGTAGCTCTTGCATCCAGCCAGCAGATTGGCTCGCTTCCTCGAAATCAAACCGGCCGGTGTCGATAATCTCATCTGGAGTGACTTCCCCGTGAGTCGTTCGAATCAACTCGGCACGTGGCTGGAGTACCGACAGCGTTTCCTTGATTTCGGCGAGCGTCTCCTCGCTCACGAGGTCGCATTTGTTCAACAGGAGGACGTCACAGAACTCCACTTGCTCAACAAGCAGGTCACCAAGGTGTTTGTCAGTCCCGTCGTCATCAAGTACCTCATCGGATTGCATCGCCTCGTGGAACTGATGCGCATCGACGACCGTAACGGTCGTATCCAGATGGCAGCCATCCAGCGGTTCGATACCAGTCTCCTCGTAGAACTCCGTTGGGTCGAGGTCCGACTGGTCGAAGCCCATCGTCAGGGTTTGTGCGACAGGTAACGGTTCCGCGACGCCGGTCGATTCGACGATAATGGCGTCGAACGTTCGCTCTTGGGTGAGTGCACCGATGGCATCGAGCAAGTCACCGCGCAACTCACAGCAGATACAGCCGTTGGACAACTCGACTAGCTCTTCGTCTTCCGCCGAGATGTCAGATGATTCGGCGACGAGGTCGGCATCGACGTTTATCTCTCCCATGTCGTTGACGAGCACCGCGTACTCGTTGTCTCCCCTTGCGCGAAGCAGCTGGTTTAGCGTCGTTGTCTTTCCCGCACCGAGTGTGCCTGATAGTACCGTCACGGGAATTGAATTATCGCTCATACGTTGTTAACAAATAAGCACTTACTAATCAATCTTATTATCCTAAACAAAATAATTAATAACTTTCGGCGGTGAGTGTATCGACGATGCGCACGCAGCCACCATTTTATGACTGTCTCGTGATTGGGGGCGGTATCCACGGGACGTATATTGCAAGAGAACTCACTCAGCGGGATTCCGGGACGCGTATTGGGATTGTGGACCCGAACCCGCGACTACTGGATTCGTTTAGAACGAAAGCCCGAGCGTGTGGGATGACTGCACTCCGCTCCTCGTTCGTCAATCATCTCGGCGGCGAGCCGTTTCAACTCGAACATTTCGCCAACGGTGAGAACCGAGAGGACGAACTCGTTCCCACCGTCGATTACCCCGAACGTCCGACGCTTTCGCTCTTTCTGGACCACGCCGAGCACGTTATCAAGCGGTCAGGTCTCTCAGAGAAGCATATTCAGGCGACCGTCAAGGGCATCCACCCCCGGCAAGATGGGGGATTGACAGTTGAGACAACTGTCGGCGACCTGCAGGCAGCAACCTGTGTTCTCGCAATCGGCTACGGCGGGCGATATACCTATCCCGAATGGACAACGACTCTCCCTGCCGATGCCCCCGTATTCCACGTTTGGGAGGACGAGAACGGGATACTACCCGAAACTGATACCGACAGTGACGACGACGCAACAGACGAGCACGCAACCGACGACCACACCATCGTCGTTGGCGGCGGCATTACGGCAGTCCAACTGGCCTGTGCGCTAGCAACAGACCATCTTGTTACGCTTCTCACCCGCCATCCGCTTTCGTGGGAGACCGCGGAAGCCGACCCGCCATGGCTCAACTGGTCGCATATCGAGTCTAAAATCCACTGTCATCCTCCGGGGTCGGCCAAGCGACTCGCTGTGGTCAATGAAGCACGCTATGATGCCTCCGTTCCGCCTGCGCTGTACGAACTGCTTCGAGAACACATTGACCAGGATAGGCTCGAAATAGAACAGGGCACGGTTGCGTCAGCAAGAGCCAGTAGCAAGGGTGCTGACGAAAATGAGCCGCCGCTTACGCTCACACTTGAACGCGGCCGGACGCTCCACGCTGAGCGGGCGGTACTTGCAACCGGGTTTGAACGTATCTTTGACCACCCGTTTGTCGACCAACTCAAAACGGACCTCAGACTAGCTCATGGTGCAGAAGGGATGCCGGTACTCACTGATGAGACGCTCGCCTGGCAGTACGAGGATGGCAGCGACTCGCAACTGTTCGTTAGCGGCGCGCTTGCGCTGGGAACGGTCGGTCCGTACGCACCGAACATTCCCGGTGCACGTCGGGCAAGCGAGCGTATCTGTGACGCGATTACCCAGATTGTGCCGTCGCACGCTGTTGACCGACCAGCCGTTTCGGTCCCGAAGTGACTATCATTATTGGAAGGTTGACACGACATAGAGAACCCGGGCGCCGGAGCAATCATATGCCCGGCGAGCAGAGTTCACACCGTGACTGCGGTCTCACTGAGCTATGACGGGGGCACGGTTCGAGTGGACACAGCAGACGCTAAGAATTTAGCCGAATCACTCGACTGCCCCGACATCGAGTACGACCCGCGGTCTGAGAGCGCCCGCATTCCTGGGTTTCGATACGACGAACTTCGAGACGAACTCCGCAACGAGGGCTATCACGTTGAGGATGCGATCGCCGACTGGCGCTCGCTTTCACTTTCCTCCCCTTACCGACTCCGACCGTATCAACAGGACGCACTCGATGCGTGGACTGCACACGGTCGCCGAGGCGTCATTGAACTCCCAACCGGCAGCGGGAAGACCGTTATTGGCATCGCAGCTATCGAGGCTGTCGGTGGGCCAGCACTCGTTGTCGTCCCAACCATCGACCTCCTTACACAGTGGCACGACGAACTTTCATCCGCGTTCGATGAGCCAATCGGACGGCTGGGCGGTGGAACCCAAAGGGTTGAGCAGATTACGGTTTCAACCTATGACTCCGCCTATTTACGCGCTGATGAACTTGGGGACCAGTTCAAACTGCTCGTCTGTGATGAAGTTCACCATCTCGGTGGCGAAGGATACCGGGATATCGCTCGATTAACCGCGGCTCCTGCTCGCCTCGGGCTGACAGCAACGTTTGCCCGCCCGGACGGGGCACACGAAACGGTTGCCGAGGTGCTAGGACCGCTCGTCTTCGACCTCGATGTTGATGACCTCGCTGGCACGCATCTCGCGGCGTACGATATCAAACGTATCGAGGTGTCGCTCACCCCGGACGAACGAGAAGCCTACGACCAGCATCAAGGGATATTTACCGAATATCTCAAGACAGCCAACATCACGTTCCGAAGCGGGAGTGATTACCAGAAACTGGTCAAACGCTCCGGAAACGACCCGAAGGCACGCGAGGCGCTCCTTGCAAAACAGCGGGCCCGCGAGGTGATGATGAACGCAGAGAACAAAATAACGCAACTGGCTGCCCTGCTTGACAGCCACCGACAGGACCGGGTTATCATCTTTACCGCGCATACCGACCTCGTCTACCGGTTAGCGGAGCGGTTTTTGATTCCAGCAATCACCCACGAAACGACAGCAAGCGAACGACGCGAGATTTTCGACCGGTTTCGAGACGGGACATACTCCCGAGTTGTGACGGCAAACGTCCTTGATGAAGGTGTTGACGTTCCCGATGCGAACGTGGCTGTTGTTCTCTCCGGGTCTGGGAGCGAACGGGAGTTTACGCAGCGTCTTGGGCGAATACTGCGACCGAAAGCTGACGGCGGCCGCGCCGTCTTGTACGAACTGGTGACCGAAGAGACCGCAGAAGAACGGGTTGCCAGACGTCGACGGTAACCTACGGCAGCGGCTGGTACCTTGTTCCAATTCACCGAGAATTACCGATGCTGTTAAACCATCACACTTCTGAGTATCAACTCGAAACTAATTTGTTCGTTTCTTTCGACTCGTCACTATAACAGAATTGGGATGCTTACCGTATCCGTTATGCTTATGCCAAACTGGACCTGAGTCACAACTATGGCAGAGACACAGGTTGCACTCGACAGCGCCGGGGTGACGACGCTCAAACATCTGGCGCTGGACGGTGCACTCGAGGGTGAGACGAAAGTTTCCTGCTCGGGACTTGCCGAACGACTCGGTGCTTCGACACAGACGGCCTCCCGCCGCCTTCAACGGCTTGAAGACGGAGGCTATGTGACGCGAGAGATTGTCAGTGATGGCCAGTGGATAACTATCTCTGATAAAGGCGAACGAAACTTGAAAGCTGAATACGAGGCCTATCGCCGTATTTTCGAGGGCAAGCGGTCAGTTTCGCTGACGGGAACGGTCACAAGCGGGATGGGTGAGGGCCGACATTATATCACGCTTCCCGGCTATATGGAGCAGTTCCGCGACAAACTTGGCTACGAACCGTTCGCTGGGACACTCAACATCGACCTCACGCCGGAAAGCATCCGTGAGCGGGCGCGGTTGGATGCGGTTGAGCCAATCACAATCTCCGGCTGGGAGTCCGATGAGCGGACCTACGGTCCAGCCTACTGTTACCCGGCAACGCTCACATCTGACGAGTGTACATACGAAGACGCCTCGATTGTTGCTCCGGAACGAACGCATCACGGCGATGACCACCTCGAAGTTATCGCTCCCGAGAAACTCCGCGACACGTGCTCACTGACCGACGGAACGGAGGTGACTGTTCATGTCACAGAGTAGTAACGCAACCGGCATGGCAAGCACTGTTGAGTTGGCCCTTGATGCGTTCCGCCGCGGTGAGCCAGTCTGCATTCACGATGCCGACGACAGAGAGGGGGAAACTGACCTCATCTATCCGGCAGCCGCCGTCACCCCGGATGCAGTCTCCCGCATGCGAAATGATGCGGGTGGGCTCATCTGTGTGGCGCTGAGCGACGAGGTTTCCGAGGCGTTCAACCTCCCGTTTATTCAAGATGAGCTGAGCCATCCAGCAGCAGGGAACCACGACCTTTCGTATGATGACCGCTCGTCGTTCTCACTGACAGTCAACCACCGCGATACCCGCACGGGCATCACCGATGAAGACCGCTCGCTGACTATCCGTGAACTTGCAAGCGCAGCGAGCGTCCCCGAAGAGACGCCCTTTGCTGAGCTGTTTCGGGCACCAGGACACGTCCACCTGCTTCGGGCTGCTGCCGGGGGTCTTGCTGAGCGACAGGGTCATACCGAACTCGGCATTGCGCTCGCAGAGGCAGCCGACCTTCCACCGGCGGTCGTCGTCTGTGAGATGCTCGATGACCGCACGGGTGAGGCACTTTCGCCACAGGATGCGGCGACGTACGCTGACACGCACGGCATGCCATATCTCGAAGGACAACAACTGCTAGAGCGATTCTGTTAACATTTATTCGACGACGACCGGTACATCCGGTGTTTCGTACTGTATCTCGCCATCGTTGAGCAGTTGTAACACGAGCTCTGTTGTTGCACGTGACTCTGCCGTAAATGTCACGCGGTCATCTTCGATGTCGATAGCAACGACGCCACGTGGGCTGTCCTCCGCAACGGGCAAGTCGACTGTAATATCAGTCTCGCCGACCGGTACTCTGTCACCGTTCTCGTCGGTCAGCAAGATATCGATCGTTTTTGAACTGTCTGCCGGAATTCGAAGTGGAACGCCATGCCAGTGTGAGAACGTTTCGCCGTGGTAATGGAGGTCGCCGAGCACTTCGTCCGTTTCCACATCGACGAAGCGGATTGGGAATGCGGAGGCAAGGGTGATGCCGTTGAGTTCAATGCGTGGACCCTCATCGACATCGGTCTCCTCTGATTCATCATCAGCATCGTCGGGTGGTGCATCGTCACCACCGAGACACCCTGCCAGCACCAGTGAACTCATTGTGAGACCGGCAACAAACGCCCGCCGACGCACTCCTGGCTGTTGCCGGCTATTTCGTTCATGCGTCGATATGGAGTGGGGTGGCTGGCGGGAATCCATGTGTTATTCGTCGGGCACCTCGACTGTCATTGCAGGCATCTCGATAAAAGCTGTTTCATAGCCCTGATGGCGGGCTACCTGTGGCGGTGACTCGACGACGAGGTCAAACTCATCACCTGGTTCAAGTGTCACGGACGCACCGTAGTGGTGTCCTTGGTCGCTATCGAGCGTCTGGACCAGTTCTGCTTCGATGTCGCCACTGACCGAGAGCGACATATCCGGGAGCGGGAACCGGTTGTGCGGCGTCCGTGGTGAGACGAGCAGGTAGTTTTCACCCTCCTCAGCCAGTCGAGTACCTTCGAGATACCGCACGACAAAGTCCGCATCGCCGCTGGTGTGCGTTCCAAGGTCCTG
>PUNZ01000148.1 GCA_003551945.1 Halovenus sp.
GCGCAAAAGTGTATGCGTTGGAACTGCAGATGAAAGCTATTTGACCGCGGAACTCCCGGAGCCAACTATGGACGCGGCACTGGGCCCACCGGAAAAGATGCGCGAGCGACGCGAGGACCTCACCCCGATGATGGCTCAGTATTTCGACCTCTGTGAACAGTTTGACGACGCACTCGTCTTGTTTCAGGTAGGCGACTTCTATGAGGCGTTTTGTGAGGCCGCTGAAACCGTTGCCCGCCAGTGTGAGATTACGCTCACAAAGCGGGAAGATTCGACCGGAACCTATGCGATGGCTGGGATTCCCATCGACAACGCCGAGTCGTATATCGAGCGATTGCTTGCCGCTGGCTACCGAATTGCTGTCGCCGACCAGGTTCAAGACCCGGAGGAAGCAACGGGTGTCGTCGACCGCGCCGTGACGCGGGTTGTGACACCCGGAACACTGACCGAAGACGAGTTGCTTTCGTCCGAGAGAAGCAATTACGTCGCGGCACTGGCCGCTGGCGACGGCCTCTCGCTTGCCGTGCTTGATGTTTCGACCGGAGCCTTCTACGCGACCAGCACCGCGGACGAACGGACCCTTGCCGACGAACTCTCGCGGTTTGACCCCGCAGAAGCCGTTGTCGGCCCCGACGTGCCGACAGGAGTGCTCCCGGATGGCTGCGTAGAAAGCCCACTGAAAGCGGATGCGTTTCACCTCGAACGCGCCCGCGAAACGCTCGGTGCGTACGTCGGTGACCCTGAATCGCTGTTGGCCAGCGATAGCGAGACTCGTGCCTGCGGTGCAGTCCTGTCGTATGCTGAGTACACCCGCGGCGGCGAGATGACCTATCAGCCGGGAGAGCGCGACCGCGATGAGACAGACGCGGATGGGGATGCAAAGGCCACAGGACGACTGTCGTATATCAACCAGCTCGTCCGATACGACCCACAGGAGTACATGCTGCTGGATGCGGTGGCGCTGGAGAGTCTCGAACTGTTCGACCGCCGTGCAGTGCATGGCAGGGTTGGGTCAACACTCGTCGAGGTGGTCGACGAGACAGCCTGTGCGCTCGGGCGGCGACGGCTTGATGAGTGGCTTCGACGTCCTCTGCTTGATTCGGCCGAGATTCAAGCCCGCCACGACGCGGTGGGGGAGTTGAAAGGGGATGTGGTCGTGCGCGAATCGCTTGCTGACACCCTTCGTGATGTCTATGATATCGAACGCCTGATTTCACGAATCGTCCGTGGGCGGGCGAATGCACGTGATTTGCGTTCGTTGAAAGATACCCTCGATATCGTCCCCGACCTTCGGGACACGCTGGAAGGCAGCGAATGTGAGAAATTGCAGACGATACGTGACCGACTTGACCCGCTTTCTGATGTACGGACGCTCATCGAAAAGGCAATCCGCGAAAATCCAGCGCGTGAACTAACCGAAGGCGGGCTTATCAACCCTGAATACGACGATGAACTTGCCTCCCTGCGCGAGACAGAACGTGAAGGAAAAGCCTGGGTTGACGACCTCGAGGCGACCGAGCGCGAGCGGACGGGAATCGACTCCCTGAAAGTGGGACACAACTCGGTCCACGGCTACTACATTGAGGTAACTGACGCCAACCTCGAGAAGGTTCCCGAAACGTACGAGCGACGGCAGACACTGAAAAACTCGGAGCGATACTACACTCCCGAATTGAAAGCGCGAGAGGATGAGATTTTTCGGGCCGAAAATCGCGCCGATGACCTCGAATATCGTCTGTTCTGTGACGTTCGCTCGCAGGTCGCTGACGAATCACAGCGCGTTCAGGCCCTTGCCGACGCGTTGGCTGAACTTGACGTCCTTGTCTCGTTTGCCACAGTGGCCGCCGAGTATGATTACTCCCGGCCGACCGTCGAGGAGGCCAGCCGAGGCATTCGTATCGAAGGGGGCCGCCATCCGGTGGTAGAGCGGACACAATCCTCGTTTATCCCGAACGATACGGTGCTTTCTCCGGACGAACAGGTCGCAGTTATCACCGGGCCGAATATGAGCGGGAAATCGACATATATGCGACAAGTAGCGCTTATTTGCGTGCTGGCACAGGCCGGCTGTTTTGTTCCCGCACGCGAGGCGCACCTGCCGTTGCTCGACCGAATATTCACCAGAGTTGGTGCAAGCGACGATATTGCTGGCGGGCGCTCGACGTTCATGGTCGAGATGACCGAACTGGCGACGATTCTGGAGCACGCAACGGAGCGGTCGCTTGTCCTCCTTGATGAGGTCGGTCGAGGGACCAGTACCGCCGATGGCTTTGCGATTGCACAGGCCGTGACGGAGTTTCTCCATGACGAGTGTGGTGCACTCACGCTGTTTGCCACCCACCATCATGACCTGACAGCCGTGGCGGACGTCCTCGAACAGGCCTACAATCTCTCGTTTAAAACCCACCGAACCGAAGATGGAGTCCAGTTCGAGCATCTGGCCGAGCGCGGCGCTGCCGATGCCTCGTATGGCGTGGAGGTCGCGGCGACAGCCGGTATCGACGATGGGGTTGTGTCGCGGGCACGAGAGCTGTTACAGGAGGGACAAGGAGAGGAGAGCCAGATGGATACTCCCTCACGGGAAAACCCGATGGTAAACGGCCAGAATCCAGCCGACAGCGAGATAGCTGAGACGCTAGCGTCGGTCGACGTAGCAACGATGACGCCGCTTGAGGCAATGAACGTGCTTGCCGAACTGAACGCACAGCTAGAACAAGCGGACGGCGACGAAAGTAACGTCGGATAAGGTACGGGTAACCGAACGTCTTAGGCGTGTGGGGCCCCTAGAAGTAACTGGCAGAGGGAGTCCGGTTCCCGTGCCCGTTTGGGTATGAGGAAAGTCCCCCCACCGTCCGAGCAGGTGGCCGGGTGCAAACCCGGGGCGGGAGACCGTCGGCTCTGGAACAGAAACGAGACCCCTTCCCGCGACCGATGAGGTGTGCGACTCCTGCGCGAGCCGGCAGTGCCGGTGAAGCAACGGACAGTAAACCCACCGAGGGCTGGCGTGCAAACGCCGTGACCGGGAAGAATGGATGGAACGGCGAATCCCCACCGGTGCAAGTTCGACCCGACAAGGTAGCTTGGACAACGGGTCGAACGCTTAGCCGAATGCCGGACCGAACAGAAGGGGGCTTACTCCCCTCAGCCGTTTTCTACTGCACCCACTAGTCGAGACAACGTGATACTGATTCGAGAGTTGCACCAGAGGATTTATTCAAAATTGTACAGTAATGGGAATATGTCGAAAAACAGCGTAGCGAGTCCACAATCGGCGTTTCGTCGTCCAACTAATCCTGTCGGGTACATAGCGATAGTGATGGCCATTATAACCGGTGTGTTACACTTACTCGCCGCAACGAACGCGGTCGAAATGAGCGTCGTACTTGGCGTGCTTTTCGTTCTCAACGGACTCGGGTTTATTGGCGGAGTGGTTATCTATCTCACCCGGTTCTGGCGCCGCTGGTTGTTCCTTGTTGCGGCACTGTACGCACTCATCACGATTCTTGCACTGTTTCCCGTGCAAGGGTGGGGTGTCGAGGCGTTCTATATGGAGGGGAACCTCAACCCGCTGGCCGTCATCACAAAAGCGGCAGAGGCAGTGCTTGTCGTCTGTGCGCTCTACCTGTACGCTCTGAGTGAGTAATACTGCCGGACAGAACTGTGGAAACGTACTCGTCACCCCGGGCTGGCGAGATGGGTTAAATGCTTACGTCCGCTTGATAAGCCAGTGCGGGCACGGTAAAAACAGTACGTCCAGCAGCATGACTTACTCTCAGTTGCATCAGAAAAGATACTCCATCAGGAACCGTTCGATGAGACTCTTCCGACGAGCGTCGCGTGTCTGGACGATAATTGCGGTACAGTCAACGCTCTCGACGAGTTCGTGGCTCGCACTCAGACCAAGCCTGTCCCGGAAGCCACCGCGGCTGATACCGGTAACGAGCAGGTCAGCCTGGCCGACGAATCGAGCAATGCCCTCAAGCGGCGCATCGGTTTCAAGCACCGTCGACCTGGCCGGCACAGTGAGCACCGATATCAGCTCCGCATGATACGTCTCTGCGGCCTCGCGTCGACGTGGAGGAGCATCTTCGGGAACTGCTTGGATGAGGTTGATTTCTGCACCAGTTTCCTCGGCAATCGCATCAGCCAGCAACAGTTTGAGCGGGTCGTACGGCCCACGACCTCTGTTGGTGACCGCAATTTCGTTGACCGTTTCAAACCCTCTGTCCTCGACGAGTGCAACGTCACACGGAGCGTTTCTGAGCACGCGTTCAACCTCCGAGCGCCCGAGCAGGCGACTAATCGTCTCGCCAGTTTGTCGTTCAAGCAGCAAAAGGTCAATTCCCTCGTACGTTGCAACGTCCAGAATGGCCTCCGTATGGTCTTCGCTGTCAATGTGTCGGTACTCAATGCTCGTATCGGGCGCTGCGGAAGGGGATGTCTGGAGAGCAGAGGCGGGTTTATCCCCGTCATTGCCTCGCGCATCCCCACCGTTGCTTCGCGCGCTCTCGGGCTCGCGTGGATACCACTCAGGTGCTGTTTCCGTGACCCAGTCCGGAACCGGACTCCGGGAGACACGAGGATTGCGCTCTGGAAAGAGGTGGTCGGGAACGTCGATAAATTCGATGACCGACACGACAGTCGTTCGAAGCCGTCCAAGGTCGGTGGCGATTCGGACCATATCCTGACGTGCACGCTCGGATGTCTGTTCCGTAATTGCAACCAGCACGTCATACTCACGGTTGGAGTCGAATAACTGTCGGGTTCGTTCGACGGCTGACGCACCTACGCTTTGGCGGACACCCGTTCGGACGGCGCTTTCGCGGTCAACGCCGCCACGGTAATATCGCACGTAGCCGAGATACCAGACGACAGCCAGCGCAGCAATGCCGAGTGCGCCGAGAATCGCCACCAGACTCATATACGACAGCACAACAGCGCCCCCAAGAATGCCAAACAGCGGCATCCAGGGGTACAGTGGCACCTCGAAGGCGGGGTCGTACTCCGGAATTGCCCCCTCACGGAAGCCGATGAGCGCAACGTTCAGAAGGATGAAAACAAGGATTTGGAATGCGCTTCCGAAGGCTGCCACCTGCTGAATGGGAAGAAAAACCATCGCCACGAGGACCGCTCCAGAGAGAAGGATGGCCGGCATTGGCGTTGCGAAGCGCTCGCTCACTGTTTCGAATCGGTCCGGAAACACCCCGTCACGAGCCATTGCAAACGGGAACCGGGACGCAGCGAGAAGTCCGGCGTTGGCTGTCGATGCCAGTGCAAGCAACGCAGCAAGTACGATGGCAAATACGCCGACGACGCCGAGTGTCTGGTCAGCCACCAGTGCGATAATCGGTCCCTCGCCCTCGGGTGTTAGCGCACCGCTGTCGATTGCGCTTTGAATATCAAGGACGCCAATCGCCAGGTAGACAATAAGTGCGTAGATGACGGCAACAAAACCGAGGGCACCCACAATTGCGAGCGGGAGGTTTCGCCCCGGGTCTTTGACCTCCTCTGCAACAGCACCGATTTTCGTCAACCCAGCATACGAGATGAATACGATGGCAGTCGCCGCAAGGATGCCGTCAGTCCGCGGATCGAACGCACCGCCGGTACGGTCGAACTGGATGTCCGGAGCGCCACTGACGACCAGTGCACCGAGAATGAGCACAAGGACGGCGACAATGCCAAACTGGAGTTTTCCCGAACCCTCGGCGCTGAGCAGGTTAAGCAGGGTGAAAAAGACCGCAAGCGAGATAGCCAACGGCAGGACAAACTGTTCGAGCGTCGGGCTCACGTAGACCAGATACGGGACGCCACCGACGAGCGCCAGCGCGCTTTTCAGCGAAAGCATCAACCAGGTACCGACACCAGCCACCGTGCCAAGCAACGGTCCCATACTTCGCTCAACGTAGAGGTATGGTCCGCCGTCTTCAGGCATGGCAGTTGACATCTCCGCCACCGCAAGGGCTGCCGGCAGGACCAGTATGGCGGCAATGACGAACGCGGCGACTGCCGCCGGCCCGGCGAGCACCCAGGCGATGCCGGGGAGAATGAAAATTCCGGACCCAATCATCGCCCCGACGGCGACGGCAAACGTCTCTGACAGCCCGAGGTCGCGTTTCAAGTTACTTGGCATTGCTCTCTCTGTGATGGGTTTGTAACATGTATTCGGTAGGTGCTCTCTGCGACATGGATGAGGTGAAAGCAGACGACACAGGGTTGATGGCGTCGTGTCTGGTTCCGCTTGGTAGTATATATCGACTATAGGCATCTCAAAGGTGTTCCTGACAGGTTTGGGTTTCATACATATCGACCGCAAACACAGACGGGTATGGGTGAAAACAAGCGAATATCAAAAATTCACCAAAGTCTATCTCGTTTTTTCTCCTAACAGTTCCATACGAGTGCAAACGGCGAGTAATTCGGACGGTCAGTCGTCAGCGGCCACAGCGTCTTGTGTCGGCCGGGTCCACCCGTCTGTAACAGCACCGATAATTGCGTTGCCGCCCTTAACGCAATACCGCATAATAAGCACCGTTACTGGCTGCTTCGAGAGGATAGGGAGAATGCTGTTCCCACCATAGCATGAGACTAACTGCGGGCAGGGCAACTTCTTCGGCACCTGCTGGCCACCACAGAAGGCACTAGACAATATTACGACAAATTCTCGTCTGATAGTCAGCCGAATCCTGACTAGTGAGTTTAACTTCAAGAACACTTATTTCGCTTTCAGCCGTAGAGCCAACGATGAGCGATACACAGACACTGCTGGTCGCTCCAGAGAGAGCCAGGGAGGAGCTTTCAAACCAGTTGGACAATACAGGGCTGAAACTGACGGAAGCCCAGAGCGCCACAGCGGCGATAACAATGCTTTCGAAAGGAGAGTTTGACTGTGTAGTGAGTACCTACACCCTCCCAGGGGATGATGGATTATCCTTGTTCAAGGCGGTGCGCGCGATTGACGAACAGACGCCGTTCGTATTGTATGCAGATGTTGAAAAGCGAATCGCGAACGAAGCGTTTCGCCTCGGTGTTGACCGGTTTGTCTCACGAAATGGCGAGCGCTCTGTCACCTGTCTCATCGAGGAGATTATGGATTTGGCTTCGCCTGTGGCCGCCCTACCCAAACAACAAGACGTGTCAGACCGGACACCCCGTCCGTCAGATATCGTCCGTGCAATCAACGAGTCACCAGTTGGTATCAGCATCTGTGACCCATCGCTACCGGACTATCCACTCGTATATGTCAACGATGCGTGGGTGGAAATTACAGGATACAGCCGCGAGGAGGCACTCGGGCGAAACCCTCGTATTCTGCAGGGCCCCGAGACTGACCCTGATACCATAGGAACGCTCAGGACGGCTGTGGAAAAAGAGCAGTCAGTGTCTGTCGAGATGCGGAACTACCGACGCGATGGAACCCCGTTCTGGAACGAGTTGACCATGGCACCCATCCACGACCAAAACGGGGACGTCTTCCTCTACGTCGGCTTTCAAGACGATGTTACCAGTCGAAAGGATGCCGAACAACTCGCTGAGGAACGCGCAAAAAAACTCACGGAAGAAAAACAGGCGCTCCGTCGTATCTTGAGCCGGGTCAACGGTCTTGTAAACGAAATTACTCGGATTCTGGTCGAAGAGCAGCGACGCCCGCTTATCACCCAACAGATTTGTGAAGAAATCGTCGACACCAAAGGCTACGTCGCAAGCTGGTTTGGCTCGGTACAGGTGCCAGGGGATACCCTTGAACTTGAGGCGAAAGTCGGCTTTCCCCAGCAAACAGCATCCTCGCTCCCTCTCGAAAACGTGCCGGCGGTCGTTCAGACAGCGGTGGACTCCGGGGAGCTGCAGCTGTGTGCTGGCGCAAATCTTGACGCAACCGAACTCACCCCCGTGTCGATGGATGCAAGACGGCTCGTTGTCGTTCCGATAACCTGTGGTGAAAAGCAATACGGGATACTTGGCATCTATGGTGATGGAGTCGAATCGCTCGACCGCCGCGAACAGCAGCTGTTTCGCTCCATCGGAAGCATGATTGCAACTCGGCTGCGGGCCATCGATACGATGGAGATTCTCACCACCGACACCGTAATCGAGGTAGAAATTGCAGTGCGTGATGAGACGTTCCCGCTTACCGCCATTGCGAGTGCGCTTGACGCCGAGGTCGAGTATATTGGAATGACGAGTGATAATGGGGGGGACGAGCTGTTTCTGAAAACATCGAGTGAGGTTCCTGTCGCTGATGTGTCGAGCCTTCCGTTCGTTGAGGACGTCCGGGAGATTATCGGCAACGAGAGCGGCTACACCTTCGCAGTCAGTGTCAGCTCAACGGCACCGTTCACTGACCTTGCAGATTATGGCGCTCTCGTTACCGATGCAAGCGCAGGCTCAGGGCACGGGAGACTCGTTATTGAACTGCCACCGGAGTATGAGGTTCGCTCGATACTCGAACTGCTTGACAGTCAGTACGAACAGGTCGAGTTACGGTCTCGGCATGAACGAGAGTCTCGAAGCAGAAGTGACCACGAACTCGCCGCCGGTGTCGAACAGCGTCTGACAGACCGACAGCGAACAGCCATCGAAGCGGCCCACATGAACGGTTACTTCGAGTGGCCGCGACCGACCGACGGCGCAGCGATTGCCGAGACGATGGGAATTACACGACAAACCTTCCACCAACATTTACGCGAAGCCCAACGAAAGCTGGTCGACACCTATGTTGAGCATTCCTCCGGCGACCCGCAGAGGAGAGAGACACCACCGCAAAAAATATAAAGACAGCGCGAAGGCGGTGAATTATTGTTTTTAGGTGGTTTCACTGAAGATGGAGGGAATTCGTTCGTGCAAGTCGAATTTGAATGCATTATTTGCAGTAAATCAGCAGTTGCGACAGTCGATGAGAACGACGTACAGTCGGATGGTGAGCCGCTCCGAACGTTGCGCGAGTGTCCGAACTGCAACATTGAGACGATCTGGTTGGAGCGGTAATACAGCCAGTGTGCCCACTACGACTGTCGCCACCGAACGGCGATATCGGGATACTACTAAGTGAATCGGCAGTGCACAGCGTTCAACTGTGAACAGCAGGTGTCAGACGCAGGCTATTCGTGTGCATCAAGCCCTTTCATCCGCTTTTTGAGGTCCTCGTCATCACCCGCGAATGTCTGGAGGCGAACTCGATAGACCACATACGAAAGCACCATCCAGACAATCACGAGGACGAACGCCGTTGGCTGGCTGACAGCAACCAGTAACATGAACACCACCGAGACAACGCTGTTCCCGACAGCGACCACTTTCAACACCGGAAGTGGGAGTTTATAAAACGAATGTTCATACCGCTTCGGGAAGATTTTTGGAAGTCGCCACAGCCCGACACCGAGGAACGTGAACACGACGAAAATCCCCGTCACGACGACGACGACCAACCAATCGAGAGCATTGACCGCGAAGATGCCATCAAGGTAGATAGCAAGCGGTGCAACAGCGAGCGGTGGAATTCCAAGCGCAATGATTGCACGGTGTGGCGTACCGAACCGACCGTGAATCTTTGCCAGTGTGCTCGGAAGCACGTCATCGCGTGCAGCGCGCATAATCGTCCGTGAGTAGGACGTAAACAGCGTGTTAATCGTCGTCGCTGCGCCGATAAGTGCGGCAATCGCAACGACGACCCCCGTTCCGGTTGGTGCAACTTCAGCAAGGACAGTTGCTAACCCGCCGCCGGTTTCGACCACCGCTGGGGCATCCTCCCAGGCTAATATCCCGACAAGGACGAAGACAACGGAGAGCGTGATAAGCGTCACAATCGACATTCCGATTGCGAGCACGCGCGGGATGTTTTTGATTGGGTTATCCAGTTCTTCGCCGATTTCGACGATAATGGTGAATCCCTGAAACGGGATATAAAGCGTTACAACCGCGATGAGAAACGGTGCGTATCCGTCAGCAAACGGTGCACCCTCGCCCTCAGTTGGGAACAACGGCGTGTAGTTGTCCGTCTCGATAAGCGGGAGGCCAGTCGTGACGAACATCAACAGCCCGGTTACCAGGATACCGACCATGAGCAGTTGAATGGCGACGACAAACTGAACGCCGACATAGTTCAACAGCAAAAAGGCCAGCAGTAACCCCCACACAACCGCAAGCGTGGGGAGGTCAGGAACAGTACCGAACTCGTTTGCAAAAAATTGCATATACTCCGCGAACCCGAGCGCAGCAAACAGCAGGTACGCCCAGATTGCGAGTACCGGAACGGTTACCCCTAACATGCCGAAAAACGGCCCGACAAGCCGTGACGAATAGACATACGCCCCGCCAGCGACTGGAATTGCCCCCCCTAACTGAAGCAATGCCAGCACCGCGAGAATCATCGGAATGACCGAGAGCAGTATCGCTATGGTGATACTCGGCCCCGCTTCCGCCATCATTTGTGTCGGCACGATGAAAAATGACATGCCGATAGACGTTCCAACTAGCAGGCCGACTGCCCCCCACAGTCCGACCCGCTCTGTTATGAGCTTATAGTCAGTGGACATAATCCCCCGTGAATAGTACACCTATTGCCAGGTCTTTAAGCTTTCAGCATTGAGTTGACATCACCAAATGACACGATACACCGACAAGTTTGTCTCACAGTTGCACAATATCCCCATTCTGAGACGGATATCCACCGGAAACGGGTGAGTGAAGCAGAACCAAGCGGGGTACTCTCACACGCGTGTAGTAACTACTATCTGCTTGCATTCCTACGCTTCAACTATGAGCCAATCCTACGACCGGGGTACCGTTGAAAGCTTCGGCCGCTGGCGGGAATTCTCTGCCGGGATGTGGGCATGGATATTCCACAAACTCACCGGCTGGATTCTCGTTGGCTACCTCTTTACGCACATCGCAGTACTGAGTACCGCTATTGGCGTTGACCCGGGAAGCGCCGCTGTCGCGGACGGGACTGATTTTTACACCTCAACCCTCCAAGGGCTTGAAGAGCTGTTGATTGTCCGGTTCCTCGAAGTCGGGCTGTTGGCTGTTGCCGTTTTTCACATTATGAACGGGATTCGCTTGCTCTTTGTCGACCTGGGTATCGGACTCACGTCGCAGGACAAGAGTTTTTACGCTTCACTCGTACTAACTGGTGCGATTACCGTGGCTAGCATTCCAACATTCCTCGCGGGGGTGCTCTAACATGGCTGAGCACTACTCCTCGTTCAACCGTGGAACGTGGCGCTGGTTCCTCCAGCGTGTGACCGCCGTGTTCCTTATCGGCGCGCTCGCGTTCCACTTCGTGATGTTGCACTTCGTCAACCACGCGGCGAGCATCACGTTTGCCGGCACCGAAGCACGGATGGGTGGGATTTTGTATTTCACCCTGATGATGACGTTCCTCGTCACCGCGGCCTTCCATGGCATCAACGGTGTGTACAACGCCCTCGTTAACATGGGGCTCAAAGGAACGCAAAAGAAAGCTGTGGCCGCCATCCTTGTCGTGGCCGGGATTGCACTGATCGTTCAGGGAACGCGCGTTGCCATCGCAATGAGCCCGATGTTCTGAGTATACACATGAGTACAAAAATCGAAGAAAAACCCGAAACGGAAACCGAAGCCGACGAACAGACCTCGCCCGGCGAACAACGCCGCGAACTCAAACGCGAGCGCGCCGCCGAGCGTGAACAACAGATACAAGAAGAGCTCTCGGAGGCCGAAAAGACAGTCGGTATCAAGGTCTTCCGATTTGACCCGGAAGTCGCCGACAAAGAGGAGCCGAGATTTGACTCCTTTACCGTCCCGTTTTTCCGTGGTATGTCGGTTCTCGATGCACTCGTGTATGCGCGTGACACCTACGACTCATCGCTCACCTTCCGCCACTCCTGTCGGCAGGCGGTCTGTGGCTCCGACGCGCTCTTTATCAACGGTCGACAGCGCCTTGCCTGTAAAACACAGGTAAGTGACCTTGAATCACCAATTCGTATCGAACCGCTCCCACATCAGGATGTGGTCAAAGACCTCGTCGTGGATATGGAGCATTTCTATGAGCAGATGCACGCCGTCGAGCCGTATTTTGACCCCGACGAACTGCCGGATGGCGAGCTTGAAGAACAGCGACAAACACCTGAAAACCGTGAGAAGGTCAAACTTTCGACGCGGTGTATCTGGTGTGGGGCCTGTATGTCCTCGTGTAACATCGCAGCCGGCGATAACGAGTATCTCGGGCCGGCAGCCATCAACAAGGCCTACCGGTTTGCAATGGACGAACGGGAAGGTGATGACCGCAAACAAGAGCGCCTCCGTATCGTCGAGCAGGAACACGGCGTCTGGCGCTGTCAGACACAGTTCTCCTGTACGGAGGTCTGTCCAAAGGATATCCCGCTCACTGAACACATTCAGGAGCTGAAACGCGAAGCGATCAAAAGCAACCTCAAATTCTGGTAACCATGTACGAACACGATGTCATCGTGGTCGGCGCTGGCGGCGCTGGCCTCCGGGCGGCAATTGAAGCGCACGAAGAGGGGGCAGATGTTGCCCTCGTGACCAAACTCCACCCGGTGCGAAGCCACACCGGCGCAGCAGAGGGCGGCATTAACGCTGCACTCCACGAGAAAGACTCCTGGGACCTGCACGCTTACGACACCATGAAGGGGTCGGACTATCTGGGCGACGCACCAGCAATTGATGCGTTCGCAAAGGAGGCCCGACACGAAGTCATTCAACTCGAACACTGGGGAATGCCCTTCTCGCGGGAAGAGGACGGCACCGTCTCCCAGCGACCATTCGGTGGGCTCTCATATCCACGAACCACCTACGCCGGCGCAGAAACCGGCCACCACCTGCTGCATACGATGTACGAGCAGGTCGTCAAACGCGGTATCGAGGTCTACGACGAATGGTTCGTGACTCGACTGGCCGTCACGAACGAGCCAAATCCCGCCGACCGAACCTGTCACGGCTGTGTCGCCTACGAGATTGCGACCGGCGAAGTCTCCGGGTTTTACGCACGGCAGGGCGTCATTCTCGCAACCGGTGGAACCGGACAGGCGTTCGACCACACAACGAACGCAATCGCCTGTACCGGCGACGGACAGGCAATGGCCTACCGTGCCGGTGCACCGATGGAGGATATGGAGTTCGTGCAGTTCCACCCAACGACGCTGCCATCGACAGGCGTCCTCATCTCCGAGGGTGTCCGTGGTGAAGGTGGTATCCTGTACAACGACAACGAAGAGCGATTGATGTTCGAGTACGGCTACGCGAACAACTCCGGAGAACTCGCCTCGCGTGACGTTGTTTCGCGGGCGGAGCTCACGGAGGTCAACGAAGGGCGCGGTATCGAAGACGAGTACGTCCACCTCGATATGCGCCACCTCGGTGAAGAACGTATCATCGACCGCCTCGAAAACATCCTGCACCTTGCGGAGGACTTCGAAGGCGTCGACGGCCTCGACGAGCCGATGCCGGTCAAACCCGGTCAACATTATCAGATGGGCGGAACCGAAGTCGATGAGTACGGCCACAGCTGTGTTGATGGCCTCTATGCTGTCGGTGAGTGTGCCTGTTACAGCCTCCACGGTGCAAACCGCCTCGGCGGAAACGCACTCCCAGAGCTGCTTGTCTTCGGTGCACGCGCTGGTCGACATGCTGCCGGTGCTGTTGAAGAAGAGCCTGAAATCCCAACCGGGCCGGGCGCAAAGTCCGATGACTGGGACGAGGAGTCACCGGCTGAACTGGGAGCCGTTGACGCGAGCGACCCAGTCGCCGCAGATGGCGGAGCTGTTGCCACGCCACAGGAAGTGCTCGAACAGGCAGTCGAAACCGAGCGCGAACGCGTTGAAACCCTGATGGAGCGCGACGGTATCAACCACGCCGATGTTCGAGCGAAGGTCCAGAAGACGATGACCGAGAACGTCAACGTGTTCCGCGAGGAGTCCAACCTGAAACAGGCACTCAAGGATATCCGCGAGGCGCGCGAGGAGTATCAAAACGTTGCCGTCGCGGACCCATCACGAACGTACAACACGGACCTCGTTCACACCATCGAAACCCGAAACGTCATCGACGTTGCCGAATCAATTGCACTCGGTGCACTGGCTCGCAAGGAGTTCCGTGGCGCTCACTGGCGCAAACAGTATCAGGAGCGACGCGACGACGAGTACCTCAAGCACACGCTGTATGCCTGGAACGGTGGCAACCCGGAACTCTACTATAAGCCGGTGATTCTCGAAGGCCACGAAAAGAAATACGAACCGAAGATTCGGTCGTACTAACGGAGAGTACGACGACATTTTTTATCGGTAATAACCCCTTACCAGCCGCAGGTCCCAGCAGAACCGAGAGTGTCAAGTAAGCCGAAAAGACCACCCACACAGGTCGAAAGCGTTAATGGTGTTCTGTTAGTATTATCCTATATACAACCCATATGAGCGCGAGTAACCGAGCTGTCGGGCAAGCAAAACGAGGTATCTCTCTACAGTTGGTTCTTCTTACTGTTCTGAGTGCGTTCCTCGTTATCAGTCTATTCGGCCTTCCTGGAGTTGGCGTCGTGACAGCGAATACGACAGACAGTGGCACAGCTGAGGGAGAGCCGGGCCTGGATGCGATATTTGACGATGACGAAATCGAGTTGGGAACTGAAGATACCGTTGAGGTAGAGGTATCAAACGATGACGGTGAGATTGGGCTGACATTTGGGGATGACCCACCGCAGCAGGTTGAAGAGCGCCTCTTGCGGGCAGAGAGTACCCGAGTCGAGTTAACTAACGCCCCTGACGGCGTTGAAATCCGAACGAGTAGTCAGCGAATTGGCAACTTGGACGACGGAGAAAGCGAAACAATTCCGTTCCAGATATATGTTGACGAAGATGAGTTTGACCCTGGAGAAGAGTTCAACCTCCGTATCGAAGTAAGTTATACCGACGTTGAGCGAGTCAGTTACACCACGAACGCGGACGGTAATGTTATCGGTATTAGCAACGACCGAGAAAGCGACGAAACGGACAGATTCACTGAGACAGTCTTCATCGACGACGAAGTCCGATTCGACGTGATTGATACCGACTCCGATGTACAGGTTGACGACAGCGGCGAGTGGACGGTCGTGATGAACAACACCGGAAGCGAGAACGCGACGGATGTTGTTGTGACCGCAGAATCAGGCGATACCGAGGTCTTTTTCGGCTCTGATTCGCCAACGGCGAGCCGTTCTATCGATAGCTGGGAAGCCGGCGAGACAAAAGAGGTGACCTTCCGCGCCGGAACAACTGATGAGGCGCTCATCGAGCCCTATCCAATTGGCGTGACCGTTGAGTACGATGACGAAGATGGTGACCGGCAGGTAGAAGACGACGCAGAAACTGGGCAAGCAACGTTAGAGCCAACGGACCGCCAACGATACACCGTAGATGACGTCTCTCACGAGGTGCAGATTGGTGACGACGGACTGATGGCAGTCAACGTGACCAACCACGGCCCACAGGCGGTGACAGATGCCGTCGTAGAACTGAGTGCCGGTGACGGTGATATTGCGTTTGGCTCAGCAAGCGAGGAGACCGGTTCGACGGGAGCGAACGAACTCGGTGTCAACCTTGATGGGTTCGATGATGATATTCAGACAGCCTCGCCCTCCTCAGCAGCGTACGTCGGTGAGTGGGAAGCCGGCGAAACTGTGACCCTGGTGTATCAGACAACGGTGGATGAGGATGCTGTCGAACGAGAGTATCCGCTTGAAGCTACCATCACCGCGCTTGATGCAAACGATAACGAACTTCAAGGCCGTGATCGTGAGTTTGGTTTCCAACCACTTGCTGAACAGAGCTTTAGTATTGAGAATGCCGAAACCTCCCTTCGGGTTGGCGAAGACGGTAACGTCATCGGCTCGGTGACAAACGACGGCGAGTACGCCGCAGAAAATGTCGTCGTCCAGCTTGCATCTGAGCCATCCAACGTCCTGCCACGGAATCAGGAGTACGCCATCGGTACGCTCGAACCCGGTGAGACAGCGGAGTTTGATTTCAGACTCGGCATCACAGAGGAAGCAGAGGCCGGCCCACAGATGATTGAGTTCGAAACCCGATACCGGTCCGATGGCGATATCCGTGTCGATGGTTCACAGGATATCATGGTCGATGTCGGACCGGACCGTGACTCCTTTTCGGTCGATGTGGTTGATGCCTCATTCGAACCCGGCGAATCAGACATCATCGAAGTTGACCTAAAAAATAATCGTGATGAGCCAGTCACCGACGTTCGGGCAAAGGTGTTCCCTGATGCGCCAATTTCGAGCGATGATGACGAGTCGTTCGTAACCGAAATCGGACCCGGTGAGACGGAGACCGTCATTTTCGACGTTGGCGTTGATAGTGGCGTTGCCCCACAGGACTACCCACTGTCTCTTGATATCCGCTATGACGATGAGCGAGGCGATTCACAGCTTTCAGGGACCTATCAGCTACCGATAACGGTGACCGAAACAAGCGAGAGCGGTCTACCACTCTGGCTCATCGGCGGTGGGTTCATCGCCATTGGCGGGGCGCTTTTCGTCTTCCGTGACCGCGTGGAGACGGGATGGAACGCAGTACGTAACCGACTCGGTGGCAACTGACGACTATGTCACGAGGGCCGCTTCAGTATCAACCAGCGCTTGATACCCTCAATAGCTGGATTACCGGCCGCCCAAAGACGATTATTCTCGTCTTTCTCGTTCTAACGGCCCTCTTTTCGCTGGGACTCCCGTTCATCGAAGTTGACCCCGGCGAGGAAGGATTTACCGAAGGCACGCCAGAACAGGACGCGCTTGATGCAGTTGATGAGGAGTTTGAGCAACCGTTCGCGGAGGATGACCAATCAACCCAACTTATTCACCGCGGAGACAACGTCCTCTCTCGTGATGCGATTCTCGAGTTGTTACGGGTGCTTGAAACGATTGAAAATAACCCCGATTTCAGGGTGGCTGAGACAACCGCACCCGTAGACGGTATCGTACAGGTGATTGAGCCGACAGCAGAGACACGAGAGGAACAGATTCGTGCCGTCGAAGGGGTCTCCGAAACCGAAGTACGGGAAGCGGTCCGGACGCTTGTTGATGAAGAGCCAGCTATTAGGCAGTCTCTCGCTGATGATTTCAACGAGCGGGCGGTGTTTGCATCAGCTTCGATAAACATCGTCGAGCACGAGATTCCCGATGAGGAAGAAGCGGTCACCATCGAGCGAATCCAGGACCAGATTGCCGAGACAACCGCTGCGTCCAACGCCGATATCATCGCCTTTGGAAGCGCAATTTTTGAGGGCGAGTTCGAGCAGGCACTGATAGATTCGATGGCGTTGATGGTTCCAGCAGTGATTTTGCTGATTCTGGGCTTCCTGTTGTTTGCCTACCGTGACCCGATAGACCTCGTGTTAGGTCTGTTTGCGTTGTTTATGGCCGTTATCTGGACGTTCGGCTTCGTCGGACACGCACGGATTCCGTTTAACCAGATGATGGTTGCGGTTCCACCGCTGTTGCTCGCGGTTGGTATCGACTTTGGGATTCACGCGGTGAATCGGTATCGAGAGGAACGAATCGCAGGGCACGGGATTTTCGAGGGGATGACAGTTGCAAACAATCAGTTGCTCGTCGCCTTCTTTATCGTGACCGGAACGACCGCGATTGGCTTCGGGGCGAACATGACCAGCGACCTCGAACCAATCTTCGATTTCGGGTTCGTTGCCTCTCTTGGGATTATTTTCACGTTCTTTATATTTGGTATTTTCATGCCAGCAACGAAGGTCTGGCTTGATGACCTGCGGGAGGGAACACGGATACCGGAGTTCGGCACGCAGCCGCTTGGTTCGAAAGATTCCGTGATGGGGAAGATACTCCCGCTTGGCGCAAAGCTGGCAAATCGCGGACCAGCGGTTATGCTCGCTATCCTGTTGGTTTCAACGGCTGGTGCGGGCTACGTTGCGACCGACGTGGATACGCGCTTCGATGACGAGGAGTTCCTGCCTTATGAGGAACTCCCAGCGTATATCGAAATCGTGCCCGAGCCGTTTGGTCCGGACGAGTATCAGGTCAGAGAGATTGTAACCTTCCTTGGCGATAACTTCGAGACCGGTGAGGATGACGAGATAACGGTCTATCTAGAGGGACCAATTTACGAGGGCTATGTCCTCGAATCGGTCGAGAGTGCGGGTGATGACCCACCCTCGGAAATTGTGAGAGATAGCGATGGGCAAGCCGATTCCGAGAGCATCCTCGACGTGATGAACCAGTATGCCGCAGAAGATGAGGAGTTTGCCGCGTTGCTCGAACAAAACGATATCTCGGCGAACGGCGTTCCCGACCGGAATTTAGAGCGAATTTACACCGAGTTGCTGAACTCGGAGTTCGAAGCGGAAGCGCTCGAATACATCGATGAGGACCTCCAGTCCATGCGCATCATTTATTCGGTCGATGCCGAAGCAACACAGGAGGAAGTGACAGTCGATGCGCGGGCGCTTGCCGACCGCAACTGGCTTGATGCCACTGCAACCGGGGATATCATCGTCTTTCAGACAGTCACCGAGTTACTGTTCGAATCAGCCATCGTCAGCCTCGCAGCAGCGCTTGGCCTGACCGGCGTGTTTTTGGTCATCATTTACTATCTCCTTGAGCGACGTGCGATGCTTGGGGTGGCTAATCTGGTTCCCATCGTGACGACCGTTGCCTTCCTCGCCGCCACAATGGCGGTACTAGATATCCCGTTCAACGCACTCACAGCAACGGTGTTGTCGATCACCATCGGCATCGGGGTGGCGTATTCCGTCCACATCACCCACCGGTTTATCGACGAGTACAACGAGCGACTGGATGCCTACGAATCGCTGATTGTGACGCTGCAAGGGACTGGTGGTGGCATTACTGGCAGCATGATTACGACTGCCGGCGGCGTTGGTGCGCTCGTCTTGTCCGTCACACCGATGCTTGCTGAGTTCGGTATCCTGATGTCAATCAGCGTTATCTACTCGTATCTCGGTGCGGTCATCGTCCTCCCACCGACCCTGTTGCTCTGGGAGCGATATTTCGGCGAAACGGAGACGCCAACGACGGAGGTCAACGTTGGGGCAAAAGAGACACCCGCGGATGACTAGCGCTGGCTTGAGGGACAAACCAGTATGAGGAGTCTACCCCGGTGACCGGTTAATCTGTTTGAATGCGCTTTCGATATCATCAAACTCGTCAAGCGCAGCATCGATTTCCGCTTTCAGTTCGGCAGCGCGCGATTGGAGTCGGTCGAGTTCGTCGCTCTCTGCCTGCTCTTCTTCGGTGAGTTCGGCCTCAAGAAGCGTGAGTTTCGATGACGTCTCAAGATACTCCGACAGCTGTTCGTCATACTCTTTGATACTGAGTTGTTGGTCGATAGCTGCGACGAGGTCGGCTTTTTCAACGGGCTTGCAGAGATAATCATCAAAACGCATATCGACGATATCGAGCCCGGGGTCAACTGCCGTCAACATGATAATTCGACAGTCATAGCCTTTCTCTCGAATCTGTTCAAGGACATCATCCCCGGAGATATCCGGCATTCGACGGTCAAGCAAGACGACATCAACGTCGATATCAATCACGTCAAGCGCTGCTTGGCCTCCATAAGCGACGCGCGTTTCGTACTCGTTTTGCAACCGAAGCGAGTATACATCGGCTACCTCCGGTTCATCATCGACAACGAGTACGACTGGTTCGCTCTCCGTAGACACGTTTGAATCTCGGTATCTCCTGGGTAATAAGTCTGTGCGGTTGGCTGGTGCAGACAGTGCCCACGCCAAAAGTTCGACAATCAACGAAGTTGCAGTCGACAAAGACTTATACGTTGTTGCAGGAGTATCAGCCATGACAGAAGTAGGAATTGACGCCATTGAGATTGAGACAGGAAAGCTCAAGCTTGACCTCGGGGAGACGTTCGCACCAGCACAGGGTGAAGACCCCGGAAAGTACACGAAAGGACTCGGCCTCAACGCCTCCTCGCTGCCGGATACCTACGAGGACATCGTGACGATGGCCGCAAACGCATCCCACCGGCTGATGAAACGGAAAGGGCTGGAGCCAGAAGATATCGGTCGGATTGATGTCGCAACCGAGAGCGCGTTCGATAACTCAAAGCCAGTTTCAACGTACGTGGCTGGCTGTCTCGAACAGGTCTTTGACGGTAATTTCCTCCACGCCAACAAAGGGGAACGAAAGTTCGCGTGTGTTGCCGGAACGCAGGCGCTCGATGATGCGTTCAACTGGATTCGTGCTGGACGAAATCAGGGACGGAAAGCACTCGTTATCGCAACGGACACTGCACTGTATGCCCGTGACGACCCCGGGGAAGCAACGCAAGGGGCCGGTGCAGTTGCGATGTTGATCGATGAAAACCCTAGCATCGTGACCTTCGAACCCGAGCAAGGATTCGGCAGCGCTGACGAAACCGACTTCCTCAAGCCAAACCAGCAGTTCCCGAGCGTCGACGGAAAGCGCTCGATGCAGGTCTATCTGGCCCGGATGCGCGAAGCAATGCAGGATTTCGTCCGTAACGGTGGCGACGTTCATCCCGAGAACTTCGCCTACGTTCCGTTCCACACCCCGTTCCCGGGAATGGTTCGCAAAGCCGCACCGCTTGGATACCGTCACTGTATCCGCGGCACCGAAATTGAGGAGGTAATTGCCGAAGAGATTGGGCCACAACCGCGCGAAGAGGACTTCGACAGTTCCGAAGGGTTCCTCGATGCAATTACCGAATACACCAAAAAGCTGCAGGAAACAACGCAGTACAGCGAATGGTACGAACAGACTGTTGCGCCGACCGTCGATATCTCCAGTCAGGTCGGAAACTGGTACACCGGGTCTGTTCACCTTGCCCGCGCGTCGGGACTCTTTGATGCCCTTGAGACCGGACGCGACGTGACCGGTATGCAGTTGCTCGTTGCCTCCTATGGCAGCGGTGCACAGGCGGAAATCCACGCAGAGACCATCCAATCAGGCTGGCAAGATGAGCTTGAAGCCCTGACTATCTTCGACCAAATTGAGGCTCGTCACGACATTAGCTTCCAGGAGTATGAGGATATCCACGATGTCCACAACCACGACGAAACGACGGATGTCGAACCGATGACCACCCCACACGAGGAGTTCGTCTTCGATGGCTGGGGCCGCATGGGCGAACGGCAGTACCGCTACGTCGAGTGAGGCCAAGAAGCAACTCTGCCGGGTAAAAAAGGCAGAAACTACCCTTTTTACGGTAACGATTGGTGTCGCTCAAGTAGTTCGTCAAGCTCAATATCCGTCACAGCGAGCGAAAACCCATCAATCCGTGCGAGGTCCGGTGCATACTCCCAGACATCATCTGGTTCAAGCCCATGGAGGATAACCGCATGCGGGGTGGGTTTGACGACACGAAGTGCAACAAGCGGTGACTCCCCACGCGTGACGTTAGTGAAGACGAGTGCCCGGTTCGTACTCTCCCCGTAGAGGGTGTAAAATTCGTCGCTCGACAGCCGCCTGATGGCTTCAATGCTGTTGATGATGGTGTGTCCGGCAATCGTATCGCGGTCTCCACCAGCTAATTCGGTTGCGCCAATCTTGCTGTAATATCTATCGAGCGGGATATTTGCGGCATACTCACGGAGGTCAAGAACGACCGCACTATCGAAGCCGGCAGAGAGGACCCGTGAATACCGCCGAATATGCTCACCACCACGCTGTTTGTCGACAGCGAGGAGCGTCTCGACCATACGAGAAACAATCTGAATGCCGGGGTTATCCCGTCTGCCGCTCTCGTAATCTGAAACCACGGATGGTGAGACCGAAAGCGCCTCCGCGAGGTCTGTCTGTGCAATCTCGAAATCCGTCCGCCATTTTTTCAGCGTTGCACCTGGGTCATCGCTCAGTGTGACCTCCCCCGCAATCTTCTCGGCGAGTTCCTCTCGAACGTCTCGGCTCATACCAGATACTCCCCCAGCACTCCGTTAAAATCCGTCGAACGGTGTATCGACAACTGGACAAGAGAGAGCCAGCGTTATTTCCCGAGTGCGCCACCAGTCGCTTTTGCACCGAGTCCCGCGAAATCGAACCATTCCACCCGAAACAGTGCGGCAAGCAAGAACACCGCAAGCAAGAATGGAATCATGTTCAGGAAATAGGCGTTGACAAGTCCCCAGAAGATACCGAAGCTAATCAGGTCATCAAGGAAGTACTCACACTCTCTCAGCCGGTCGAATACGGCTTCGTGGTCAAGCGAGACTGTTAGTAAAAAGACGGCAACAGAGCCCGAAATAACCCATCCGAGATAGTTCTGTACAGGAACGTCATAATAGAGCCCGCCATCAAACCACCCCCAGAAGTCAAGTGCAACTGCACCGGGGTCAAGGATAAGGTCCATCGTGATGACAAGCGCGAGCGTCAACAGGTACCGAGAAAGAAACGACGAATCCGGTCCGAGCGCTAACAGCGTCAACAGATAGCTGTTGAGCAGGATTGGAAAATAAAAGACGGGCAAGAAAAACGGGACGAGGCCGAACAACATCGGTCCGAGTTCCCGCTCGTACTGAAATTCGCCGTATGGATAGCCCGTCTGCACGCCGGTAATCTCGATAGCCCACGTAAATAACACTAAGATACCGAGGCCAGCAAGCAGCCGTCGGTCCGTGAGCGGGAGGAGTCCGCCAATCAACGGGAGTGCCATGATAGTGACGGCAATAACCATCAGATAGGGGTTGAATGCCAGCCATTCGGGAATCAAGCCCTGCTGACTGCTGAGCATCAGCCCAACCCCGACAAGCGGAAACGTGATTGCAATCGTCACTCGATTGTCGTAAATCAGCGTATCGAGACGCTTTGCAATCCGTTTACGGGTAGCCCACTCGCCAAACGACGTTCTCATCACCAAACAGTTAGCCGCCGTTTGCTTGAACCGTTCGCTTTCTCCCCTGAAAAGACGACACAAAGCGTAAATAGACCACGGTGAGAAATGCAACAAAGACGTGAACTACGAAGGAACCGACGTGGCTGCCTCCGCGATGGTCGCAATTATCGTTCTCGGTGGCGTCGTCGCTGCGTGGCAGACCGGCGACCAACTCATCGCGACAATTTACTTTTTCGGGAGCCTCCTCACTGCCTGTCTCGTCGGTGGGATTTACCTGTATGGTCGACTCAACCTACTGGCTACCGAACGGGAAAACCGGTCGGTATTTGCCGAAGAAACCACCAGCAAGAGTGAACCAATTGGCCGGCCTGGCCGTGAATCAGAAGGGGCAGTAATGCAGAGCGAGCCCCCAGAGGATGACCCCGTAGATGATGAACAGACTGAGCCAGCGCTGTCACCGGAGCAACGGGCAGCGCTTATCTCGGATTTTCCGGAGGACGAGCGCCGGATTATCGACCCAATCCTCGCATCACCCGGTCTTACGCAGGTTGATGTCCGTGACCGCTCGGATTTCTCAAAAAGTAAAGTCAGCCAAACCGTGA
>PUNZ01000092.1 GCA_003551945.1 Halovenus sp.
CGAACCGAGCGAGCGCAACAGTCCATACTCTGCCTGTGACTCACTCATGACGGTCCTTTCGTGTGGTTCAGCGATATCTGCGTTTGCTTCAACGCCAAAGGTTGCACTATCTGGGTCGACCACCAGTTCGTCCTGATGGGAGGTTCGAACAGAGTCACCGTTAACAGTCCCAGTCGTCTGGGTATGGAACTGAACGGCAACTTTTGTCGTCCCAACGCTCGCACCAAGGTCTTCTTCTATCTGTTCGAGTTCGCTCTCAACCTCAGCAACGTCGAGCGAAACGGGAATGAGAACGGATTCACCGGGCTCGATATCAGTGACGTGCTCCTGTTCGAGCGGTTCTCGCTGTTCCCAGTACGGGCGATCGTCGTCATCAAGCGACTGTAACACGAGTTCGGCAGTAAGCTCAACATCGACCGCCCCGTCATCAGACGCCGTGTAATAATACTCGTATTCACCGTGGAGTTCTGGCGAAAGTTCCGTGAAATACGTTTGCTGGTTATTCAGCGTCTCGTTTTGTTCAAACACAGCGTTTGGCTCCGTCACCTCAGCAAAGTGAGAGAGTTCCGAGTGTTCCTCCCAGGAGGAGACAACTTCCTCTTCAGTCTCAGTTGCCGGATTAATGTGTGTTCCATAAGCAAGCAGTCCACCGAGCACGGCAAGGATGGCAAGACCGATGATAATTGCTGGAAACCACCGGTTGAATCGTTCTTTTAGGCGAATCGACCGCATCGATTGTGAATCTGTTTTCGTTGGCATAGCTATCGTTAGTGTTAGTTACCGCGCAATCGCGAAACGAGGCCGCGAGTTCGGTGATGGTCGCGTCGACGGAGCCGTATCTGGCCAGTCGGACCACGGAACACCACCCAGAGGATGAGGACTGGGACGGAGATGACTGCATTAATCAGGACGTAGGGGATCCACGGATGCACGTCGTATGTTCCCTCAATCACGGGTTCAGGGAGTATCGCAAAGTACCGATGTTCGCTGATTGAGCGTGGATAATAGCCGGTTTCTTCCGGGGCAGTGACGGTTATCGTAGCATTCACACTCTCATTGTGTGAGAGTCGGTGTTTCTCAGTGTCAATGTCGACACCGGGGCTTTGAGGCGACAGATACGAGACCGTGGGGATAAAGCCGCCATTGTACAGTTCCGCGTCGAATGAATCCGTCTCACCAGCAGGAATAATCGTTGGGTTCTCCGAGTCACCTTCTGTGCTCACAATCCCGTACGTTTCCGTCCCTCCTGGACCGACCATCCCTGCAGTTGCACCGAGCCAGAGCACAACCAGACAACCTACGAGGACGTATCTTGCATCGATAACTCCGCTGAGTGACCGAGCACGAGAGCGAGCTCGTTCGCGTCCATCCGTACCCAGAACGACAGAGCCAGTGAGTGCCAGCAGACCCAACCCAAACAGGAGGAGTGCAAGTTGTTCTGAGCCCAGCTGTGGCGAACCAAAGAGCCCGGCAAGGAGCCCTTCAAGCCGGTCAACAATGCCGCCGAGGCTCTCAACGGTTGTTCCAAGGTGTGGAATGGTGACGACATCACCGTTGAGCGTGAGTGCAACCGCTTTTACCTCGCCATCGGTTATCGGTGCCTCCCCAGCACCCTGGTCAGTGAACGGGTTATTATCCCCTTGCGTGATGTATCCGCCATCTTGCTCATCGACAACGCGGTGAGTCGTAGTTGCCCCGTCCTCGACCGTATCTGACTGAAAGACGACAACGTCACCGGATGAAACGTCACCAGCGATAGCGTGAGGAATTGGAATAAAGCCATCTCCCTCGTCCATCGTCGGTTCCATACTCCCGCTTTCGATATGCCCAATCAGCACCGGGTAGCCAAGCAGGTGTCCGGCGAGTAATGACAGTGCAAGAAGCATAACGACTGCAACGCCAACAACGGTCAGTACTCGACGGATGCTCATCGTGTCTCACCCCTTTTCGGCGAGGGAAACAGTTTAGCGACGCACAGTGGATTTGATGGGCAACTAACCGACACACCGTCGGCAGGACAAACTCGATTGGCGCTGGATACGTCGGACATCCACACAACCGGTTACACAGCGGATGTTCCCTTTGTAACCCAGCACATACCAGATGAGTACAGAACAGATACCAACAAGCTAACGTCGGGTTGAAGATACATGCGGGTTACCTAGTGATACGATTCACAGTGAATGGTGAGCGAGTGCAGCGTTCGAAAACAGGTAGCAAGTGGATACCAATAGGGCCAGATTGCCGAGCCAACATATGTACAGAGTCAATGAAAAAGTGGCCGCGCTCATCAACCGATTCAAACAACCCGAGTATACCGGTGAGAATCGGTGTTTCCCTTGCACAGTGTTGAATACAGCGATTGCACTGGCGGGAACTATCGTACTCGCAGTCATCTCACCAATCATCGCTATTACGGCGTTCGTCGTTGCGATGGGTATTATTGGGCTGCGTGGCTATCTTGTCCCCGGAACACCGACGCTTGTGACCTACCTTCCTGATTGGGTTCACAATCGAATCGGCCCTGGAAGCCACCAGGACCCATTGCACGAGGAAGAGACAGCCCAGTCAAATCTCGCTGTTGAGGAAACGCTGAAGCAAGCACGAATCATCGAAGAGTGTGACGATGTCGATGATGTCTGCCTAACCGATGAATTTGAGAGCGATTGGCAGTTGGCGTTAGACCACTTTGGAACGCGGCCGAATCAGCGTGCGCGACTGGCAGAGACGCTTGATATCGCTCCAGAAACAATCTCGTTTGAGAAGACAGACAGTGGGTTCTTTGTCCATGTTGGGGACGTTCGTGCTGGACGGTGGCTTTCCGAAGCGGCATTCATTGTAGACCTCGCAAGCGAGCAAGTACTCAGTACGGGACTACCCACCTGGGAACAGTATCAGGATGCCGAGCGAACGGAGCTACTTGTTGCACTGCGAACGTTCGTCGAGCGGTGTCCAAGCTGTGGTGGCGTTATCGACACCGATGAGTCGGTTCGACGCTCGTGTTGTCGCGAAAATATTGTGACTGTTGACGGCGTCTGTTCAGCGTGCAACGCAACGATTTTTACTGGTAACGTCTCCTGAGCTGCAGGTTCGTATAAAAATTGGTTGGTTCGATGGTTACTGCTGGAAGTCCAGTTCGCCGTTGTTGAACTGGTCGAGACAATCGGCAATCTCGAGTGCTTCCCCGCGGCGGTCTGTCCCCGGTGGAAGATAAGCGCCTGTGCCATCAAACCCGATATCATCGAGCAACGCTTGCCCGAGGTCTATCTGTTCTTCGACGTTTTCACAGGTATCAGGGTCGCCGCCTGGGTTGGTTGGCACGTCACGTTCACGGTTGAGTTTGGCGGCGAGCAGCTGTGCGGCAAGTGAATAGGCCCCGTCGTTGGCACGAACCGTTCCATCAAGGTCGCGTTTGCCGAGAATTTCTGTTGCCCCGCAGGTGTCTGTCACTGGTGGGTCTCCCTCTCCGTCGCGGGTAATCAACAGATCACCAAGATTGATACCACTTGCAGCTTCAAGCGTCTGCCCGAGGATATCTTCTTGTCCACCGGGCGTACAGTCACCGCTCCAGTTTCGCCAGAACCCGATGGTTCGCGGTTCGCCTTTAACTGGTGGGTCGACAGAAGAGGGACATTCTTCATCTGCAATAATCTTGATGATGTTGTCAAACTCATCAAGCAACTGGTCACCTTCTTTGAGCCCCTTCGTGTTGACCTCGATACCAATACAGAGGCAGTCACCGACATCGAGAATCAGGCTGTTGTCTTCACCGATAATACTTTGTCCAGGGTCGTTTTCAAGGTAGAAATCAACGCGCCGGTCGCCTGCAGCTTTGTACTCGTCTGGAACGACAGGCCAGTCATCCTTATCATGAATCCAGACACAGACTTCCTGTTTGCCGTTGTTACAGATTTCGAATACGTTGTGGAATCGTGTCTGTGAATCTGAATTGACGCCTTCACCTCCACCCTCAGTCGGGTTGTCAGGAGACATTTCAATGGCGAGATGCCCGCTTTTGTCAATCTCGGTGTAGCTGCTGTTTGGAGAGTCCGGGCAGCCATCAAGCCCCAGATACGCGTCAGGGTCCTTTGAGACCTCAATTTTCACTCTCCGCTGTGATTCTATCTGCGAGAAGGCACCCGAACCGAGGAGTGCGCTTCCGCCGAGTGCTGTACCGCCCGAGCCGATAAGGAACGTACGACGTTTCATAGGACTGTATCCGGTTCTATCACGACTGTAGTTCCACTTTGTTAGGCGCTGGGGACACAGTGCGGACGGTATTCCGGCGCGTTACGCTCTGAAAATAGGGTTGCTCTTGATGCAGTTGAGGGTGGTCCTTGAGCGAATAAGCGACTTACTAATTGTGTTGTCGTGTGGTATGCCTCTGAGTGAGTTATAAGAAGCAAAGCTATTTGTTATATAGTCTGATATCCTACAGGCCAATGTATCCGCTATCTCTCGTATACCGACGTGCAGACTGAAAACAGTAGTTATTCGATATAAATGTGAATTAGTGAATGAAATAAACAAGACAGGAAATGACAGCAGGAAACAATATTGTTAGTACCGTTCGAAAGCAAAGTTATTCAAACGGAAGTGTCTCGTCTTCGACTAAGACGCTTTCCTCGCCAGAGTCCACTAGATAGTGAATAATCTCTTCTTCAAACTCTTCACACTCTTTGTCTGGGTCGATGCCAGTCCGGCCAACCTCAGTCCCATTCGCCGTTAGAATGATTGGGTCGCACTGTTTGTCAGTCAGGAAGTAATACCCAGGGATAAATGGCTGGTCACCAGTTCCTCGGGTCACATTTGCTGGCACATTGAGTGCACCAGAAATATCGTATCCGACACATTCCCAGTTCGTGTTAACTGGGAAGTTGTTCTCGTTGTAGACTCGCCAGAGGAAGTACTCCTCGCCATCGACTTTCTTGGAGCACATGCCGGTAACGGACATGGAGTCGGGGTCAACTCGGTCGCCAAGGTCACCAAGGTTGTCCACATCAGCGTTGATGACGATTTCATCGCCTTTGATGAGCTGGTCACCTTCTTCCAGACCTTTCGAGACTGTTCGGATACCAACACAGATACACTGACCGACGCCAAGTGGGAATGCATTCTCTTCACCGACTAATGAATCATCAGGGTCGCCATCAAGATAGAACTCGACAGTGGGTTCGTCCTTGTACTCTGGGTCAAGGTCGAGCGTCTCAAAGTCAGCTATCCAGATACCAACTTTCTCTTTCCCCTGATTACAAATCTGGAATACATTGTCGAAATACGTGAACGAATCCGAGTTGATACCCTGACCACCGCCTTCGGTCGGGTTCTCCGGTGACATTTCGATGGCAAGGTGCCCGTTCTCGTCGATTTCTGTATAGCTACTGTTCGTCGAATCCGGACAACCATCCAACCCCAGATACGCATCTGGGTCCCTCGCGACTTCGATTTTTGCTCTACGTTGCGATTCAATACGGGTGAATGCACCCGAGCCGAGAAGGGCGCTCCCGCCGATTGCTGTTCCACTGACGCCAAGCAGGAAGTTACGTCGTCTCATTGTTTGTAGTGACCGTCCCGCCCACTGCCAACGTGTCATGGGCATGGGTATCGACCACGCACGCGTGGGCTGACGGCTTCGGAAGACACTCGAAGGGCTACCGACTTTGTTAGTAACTGGACCCCAAATCTGGCCAATTCCATAGGAACGGTCTTGCAACGATAGCCATCTACAACAAGCACACTACGGCAACTCTATGGATTACAATGAAAGGCTAATTCGGTCGAAAAAGGAGTAGATACGGATTGATTTTGGTGAGACGGCGACTACTCTGGCCTGAGTTCGTTGTTGACGATTGTCGCCGAGGGGTCGAACTCATTCAGGTTCAGCACGTGATTCAGGTCATACTGGCTTCGCGGGTCAGCAAGATAGAACGCGTCTTCCGAGAGCGAATCACCGAAGAATTCGTTGTCTGCCACCTCATGGTTTGGCCCGAACAGTTGAACGTGACCGAGGTCGGTCTCCGGGTCGTCGAAGCGGTTGCGGGTGAACCGACCTGCATCGGTCTCAAGTCGAAGGGACACACCGTCACCGAGACCCTCCGCAGTAAACCGGTTGGCGACGACATCCACGTTCCGCGATGGATTGCTCAAATCGTCATCCTCCAATCCCCCGTGGATATGTACTTGCTGCGTATCCGAGCCAGTAACGTGCAAGTGGTTATCACGGATAGTGATTCCTTCGTAGCCGCCATCGGTATCCGCCGTAATAACGTTCTCTGCAGTGGATTCGATATCGTTGTTCGACACTTCGACGTGTGAGCC
>PUNZ01000140.1 GCA_003551945.1 Halovenus sp.
CAATCATCGCCGTTGGTCTCTTTGGGATGATTCAAGCCGAAATGATGACAACCGATACAACGCTGACAATGGTCCTCCCGTCGATGGTTATTTTCGCAGCTATTGTCTTCGCACTCGGTGTCTCACACGGTCAGTATCGCGCAGAAAACTAACCGAGCGAAAAGAGAACCTCTGTTTATACTCTCAGCATCCTTTCGACAGCTGCAGGGGACATAGCAGCCTCATTCTCTTCAGCCTGGACAATGACATCTGCATGCGGAGAGAGGTCTTCATCATCAGCCCCAAGAATGATTGTCGCACCAACCGACAACGGGGTGAGAACGCCGGCAACGAACGCACCGGCGGAATCAAGTGGGACAGCCAATCCGACTGCTGTTTCTTCGTCAATTCCGTACTCTTCAAGGAGTTGTTCGCTTGCGCTCAGTAACTCACTGTGTGTAAAAGACTCCTCTCTATCAACAAGAGCAACTGTATCCGGTTCGACTGGCTCAGGTGGCTCCATCGGGTTTTCACTCCACAGTTCCGTCTCGAAATGCGTGACTTCTGGGACATCCGGTGGGCCACCATATGCCAATACCGAACAAGATGGCGTCGTCTCGTAACGGCCATACCACTGCCAGGGTAACACAAGTGCTCGGAAGTCGACTGGACTTTGCGGAGACAGCGTTGCGTTGGCACCGCGCGTCATTGCCCCGAACACAGTCAAAATTGGGTCAGCGCTATTGACGTGTGAGCCCTCAACACCGCCTTTCGGGCCGGCAGCAACGCCGACCGTGGCACCAGGATGGACACCGTAATGCCCCAGTAGATTCCCTGCTTTCCATGCGTTCGTTGAGAGTTCGCGATAGCTGTACGGAGTGGTCCGACCAACCGCATCGATTGCCGCACCATCGCGTTCCCGGCCAGCAGCAACGACAGCTTTCAGGGTATCCATATCAGTGTCTCAGGCCGCGGGAATAGCAAACGTTGTGATTAAAAGCTGTCTCGGAGTCGGTCGAAAAAGCCCTGGTCAACCTCGATATCTTCGCCACCAGCCTCAGCAAACGCTTCGAGTGCTTCGCGTTGTTCTTTGTTGAGCGAGTCTGGTGTCACAATCTGAACTTGGACATAGAGATCACCGTGTCCGCGACGACGAAGCCGGGGCATTCCCTTCCCGCTTAGTCTGAACGTCTCACCGCTTTGTGTCCCTTTAGGGAGGTCAAACTCAACAGTTCCATCAAGCGTTTCAACCTCTATTGTATCCCCAAAGACCGCCTGTGGGAACGAGATTGGTTCGTGTCGAATCAGGTCATCACCGTCTCGCTCGAAATCAGGGTGTTTTTCGATGCTGATGTCGACAAGCAAATCCCCATGGCGGGCGCCGCGCTCGCCGGGTGCCCCTTCTCCGTCCATTCGAAGAGTCTGCCCGTCGCGAATCCCTGAAGGAATTTCAACGGAAAGCGTTGCCTGGTTGCGGACCACGCCCTCACCTCGGCAAGTGGAACACGTTTCGTCATACAACGTGCCCTCGCCTTCACAGCGTCGACAGGGTGCGCGCTGTTGCATCCGGCCAAACGCAGTTTGTCGGACTGTCGTCGTCTGTCCACGTCCATTACATTCCGGACAAGTTTGAGAGTCCGTTCCCGCCGGATGACCGCGACCAGCACAGTCCGAGCACTGCTCGGGACGAGTGACGGTCAACTCCTTTTCAGCACCGTTGTACGCTGTTTCGAGGTCAATCGTCAACTCCGTCCTGAGGTCACTCCCACGCTGTGGTCGGTTTCGAGAGCCACCGCCACCGAAAAACTGGTCGAAGATATCCTGCATATCGCCAAACGGGCCGCCACCACCGAACGGGTCACCACCGGGCTGTCCTCCGGCACCACCCCGCTTTTCGGCCTCGACGAATCGGTCATGGCCAAGTTGGTCATACCGCTGGCGCATCTCTTCGTCAGTCAACACTTCCTTTGCTTTCTGTGCCTTTTTGAACTTCTCTTCCGCATCCGGCTCGTCGCTGACGTCCGGATGGTACTTCCGGACGGCCTCGCGGTAGGCCTGCTCAATCTCGTCTTCGGTGGCATCCCGCGAGACGTCGAGTATCTCGTAAAAGTCCTCGCTCATCAGTTAATCACTGGTTGTTCGTTCAAATACTAAAGGTCAGCGACCCAGGACGGGACCCACGCTACACGAGCGGCCCAACCCACCGGTCATAATTATTATTGCAGTGATTTTCGAGCTTGTGAACTACCCCTGCCTACTCACTCGCGGCGTAGCCGCTCGTTCCTTGAGGCAGGGGCTTCCTGCTTCCAAGACGCGCTTTGCAGGCACAACCGTAGTTCCCACAGGGAGCGCAGTCTCCACAGGCGTACCTTCGGAGTATCCCACTCCTAGTTCAGAAAGACCACGAGACAGAACGTTCCACGCCGCATTTTCGTCTCTATCCGCTTGAAACCCACAGGCAGGACAGGAATGTTCACGTATCCACAGTGGTTTGTCGGTCTTGACGCCACAGGATGCACAGTCTTTGGTCGTGTCTTTTGGGTCAACTGGAACAAAGTGCGTTCCTTCCCGTTCGCACTTGTATTCAAGTAGTTCGGTGAAGGTGTTCCACGCTGCAGACGCGGTGTTGAGGCTGTTGCGCGGCGATTCCAGCATTCCCTTCACGTTGAGGTCTTCAACAGCCACCAAGTCGTATTCCCGAGCGTAGTATGCCGACAATTTATGCAGAAAATCACGCCGCTTGCGCTTGATTTTCTGGTGGCACTCAGCCACCGTCTGCCGTTGTTTTTCCCAGTTGTTCGACCGATGTTCTTTGCGCGAGAGGTTGCGCTGTGCGCGTTCAAGCCTGTCCCGTTCGTCCGAAAGGTCAAGTGACCCAACTGCCGTGCCGTCAGTGTCGTGGACGTACTTCAAAATACCCACGTCGATGCCAACCATGTCATCAGCGTCAATAGCCTCTATCGACGGTTTCTCCGGTTCTTCTTTGTCGTCAACGGCGAGAGAAGTGTACCACTCTCCAGTGGGTTCTTTCTTGAGCGTGACTTCTTTGACTGTTTCATCGTCGGGAATGTCTCGGTGGCACTCTATTGGAATATCCGCAAGTTTCGACAGTGAGAGGACAGTCTGACCGTTCTTCTTGTCGAACTTGAAACCAGACTGAACATACGTGAAACTTCGGAACTCTCTGGGAGCTTTCCAGTTGAGGCTACCGACGTTGTAACCTTTCTTTTTCAGTTCAGAGAGTGCTTTGATACTGTCCTCAATCCGCATAACAGTGGCCTGTGTAACCGTTGCGTACAGGTCGTTCAACTCATCCCACCAGTTTTTGAGGTTGGTGAGTTGGTCACGGACCTGTCGCACACGTTGGTTGAGTGTTCCCGCCGATTCAGGAATCTTGTTAAATTCTCTGAGAGCGTGGTTGTAGAGTTGCCTACAGGTATCGCGGTGGTAATCCAACACCTCACGTTGTTGGTCGGTTGGTTTGAGTCGGAGCCTGTAGGCGTAGTGCATTGATTACTCGGTTGGTTCTGATGTGCGAACGATTTTCACGTCTGCACCACGCCACCGTTTTGGGACGAGGACGTGTGCGCCGTTACCAGTGGCTTTCACCTGGCCGTCGATAACTTCGTGGCCTTCAATTTCGTGCCTATCCATCACCAGATTTTAAACAATGTTTCAACATAAATATATCTATTCGTGGGTCTGTGCGTTGAGTGTAGAACGTGTTTGAGAGACGAAGACGGCGGTGTATCCCCTTCCTACTGCGCTACTCACTACGTTGCGTTGCTCCTTGAGGAAGGGGGCTTACCGCCTGCAATCAGCTAACACGGCGATTGGTGGTTCACAGTGTGTTGCATACATGTTACGCAATCACGCCAGCAAAGACTCGCGATAGTCACTATCAGAACGCACCATACATATCAATAAAACCTGATTTCAATACGGAAGTTTAAATTAGAGAACGGGATAAGCCCGCGTTAACCAATGGGAGGTGGAAGATGGAATCAGGTGGGACTCATCTTCGTGATGTGTCTTGGCACGGCGATACTCGTTGGGATGGTGGGTTTCGCCGGAGCCACGGGAGACCAATCCGACGGAGAGAGTACCCTAACAAGTGCACAGAATAGCTCAGTATCCCTGCAAGCCGAAGCAGGCCTTGACCGGAGTGTCGGGCAGTATGAAACCGTCTATCTCGATGCCGGGGAATCGACCAGTCGTGATGGTGCGGTCGTGGGCTACGACTGGGAGATTACACGCCCGGATGACTCAACAACGACACCAGAGTGCACAGCGTGTCAACAGCCACGGTTTGTTCCGGAGACACCCGGGACGTACAATGCGACGGTGACAGTGACCGATACTGACGGACGTGAGGCATCAGACACACTTTATATCGAGGTGAGTCAGCGTGACCCGCCAGAGGCAGAAATAGATGGAGCATCCTCGGCTGAACCTGGAACGACAGAGGAGTTTGAAGCTGACGGAACGCCTGGTACGAATCCGTTACTGTCTGTCGACTGGATAGAGAATAGCCGTCATCAACAGAGTGCCTTTTTAGACGACACCGACGCGATGAGTTACGAAACGGAGTTACCGCTGCCTGGATTGTACACCATTGGCGCAACGGTTGTCGATGACAGCGGCCTCTCATCCAAAGCCGAACAGGAAGTGGAAGTCGGAGAGGAGTACTCCCATTTTGCTGTGACGATCGATGAGACAACTGCACCCGTCGAAATTGGTGAAACGATGGTCGTGGAAACGACAGTTGAAAACCAGGGAAATCTATCAGACACCCAGCCGATTGCACTCGAGACACCTGATGGGGTGGTTCATGCCGAGACGAACGTTACGCTAGAACCCGACGAGCAACAACAAATCACACTGGACTGGCGTTTATGTGAGGACTTCCACGGGGAAATCACGGCATTGAGTCAGGATGATGCAGATACGACCCTGGTCGAAATCCACGGAGGGCAGTGTGACCAAGAGACCACATTTGCGATAGAGGAGTTCAACGCGCCAGACAACGCGACGGAAGGAGAAACCGTTGAGACCACAGCCACGGTCACAAACACGGGCGAAGACCCAGAAGAGCAGGTTGTGACATTGGCAGACATCTATGACCGGTATACAGCAGCGGGAACAAAATCTGTCGAACTGCAACCAGGAGAGACACATGAGTTGTCTCTTGACTGGCAAAGTAGAGTGGGGGAGGCAGGAACTGGAGAGCTTACTGTACGTACGGAATCCGCGGAGCGACATTCCTCTTTTGAGTTGCATTCCATGGCAGAGTTTGGCATCGCATTTGCGGACGTTGAGTTGCCCGAAGACCGGAGCGATGACGACCTCGTGGCAGCGATTGACGTGACGAATGCAGGGAGTGCTTCCGAGACACAATCGATTGCACTGGAAACCGACGACCTCCACATTGACGGCACTGACCTCTCACTTTCGGGGACGGAAACTGCGGAAGTGACGCTTCGATGGGAGGATGCAGCTTACGCTGGAGGAACCCACGAACTGATTGCATCCAGTGAAGACGACGAGTCAGCGAAAACTGTCGAAATACCCGAAGGAGAGGATGAAGAGTCTGAAGCCGATGGAAGTGGCGGAGGCGGTGGCGGCGGTGGGAGCGGCCCATCCTACGAGCGCCACGCACAGCTCACCGGCATTACCAGCAGTTCCAACCCAGTCACACCTGATAATTCAGTGAGCGTCGACCTCGACAGCATTGATAACGAAATCCAAGCGTACGAACCACGAGTTGGCTCAGTCCAGTACGATGGGACCTGGATTTGTGATCCCAACAATAATCACTGTGATGCATGGGATGAAGATGAGTGGGATACCCTCGATACCTACACTGAGCAGGCCAGCGGAAGCAACGTTGACACACAGTGGCATGACGTACCCCTCTATATTGACCGCGACGGGAGTTCGGAGCCGACGTTTAGCGCCGATGAACCGTCACCCGACGAAGAAGGAAACAGCGGATCATTCACTGTTGAATCTCAGGCCGATTACGATTCAAATAATGAGCAGAATTTCAATGGTGATTCAATAACCACAACAATTGATTACGAAATGCCCGAGGAAGAAGATGAGGACGATCATGAAGACGACAGAGCAGGTGGTTCTGGGCCGATTAGCGGTGGAATCGGTGGGGGTAACGATGACGATAGTCAAAGCGACGAGGAATCTGAAGAGTCTGATGAGGAAGACGAAAGTGATGACGAGGAAGATGATAGCAGAGAC
>PUNZ01000100.1 GCA_003551945.1 Halovenus sp.
CGTAGTCGTTCACTCCGAATGCTCGTTCTTTTCGACTTCGGTGACGATCACGTCCCAGTCAGGATGTTCGACCCCATTCCGACATTCGAATCCGCCTTCCACATCGATTCCACTCTCGTAGGCCCTGCGAAGGAGGGCTTTCAGCTCCGCGTTTAATTCTTCCTTCGACGCGAGCGAGGTCTCCTCAGACGTCATCTTCCCGTCCTCCCTTCGTGTTTCTCCACTGTGAGTTCGTTTTCTGGTGTGATAGTGATCACGCCGTAGCTGTGTACGGTTATTGCGTGCCCCTCGTGCGTGAATGCAACGTGGGTATCCCCGTTTGTCCCGTTGCGAACGCGGACTAGCGCATCTAATTCGTCGGCGTCAACAGTGGGATGGAGCGGGTCGAGTTCTACAGGATCAGTATCCATTATGTCCGCCAGCGTTGCGACAACAGCCATGCTCGCTGGTGTTTTCTCCTGATCAAACTGCGTGCGAACAGTTCCAGATTCCTGAGAGTACTCGACCGCTTCGACTCCAATCCCAGATATCGTTGTACCCATCTGACCTGACTCTAGCCGTGTGAGTCGGTTCAATAAGTATACTGATTATACAGAGGGTTTAATACAAAGAACCAATCCGAACGGTCACACCGAACTACTGAGTGTCGCTCCAATGAGGCGTCGATGCCCGCGTCGAAGGCGTGACGAGAGCGATTGCTGGGTGATCCCGAGCTCGTCGGCAATGTCTTCGAGCGACGCCTCGCGTGGGGAGTCGAAGTAGCCCCGTTCATAGGCTAGTACCAGCGCCTCGCGTTGGGTCTCGGTCAACTCATAGCCCTCTCCCTGGATCGGAAGCATTGCGTGGACGGCGGTGATCGCTATCACAATATCGTTCTCCTGACAGTACTCTCGAAACTCAGCGAGCGTCTCCTGACTCTCACCGCGTACCTCGAACCGCCATTCCTCTTTGGTTCCAATCCCGGAAAGGACGACGACGTTGGCCTTGGCAAGCGCGCTCAGGATGCCGAAGTACTCTGATTCCCACTCGGCACGCATGAGATACTCGTCTTCGATGCTATCGACAGCTCGAATGTTGCTCACGCCGGAATGTGCCTCGAACTCGGCTTCGATGTCCTCGGTTTCCACGCCACGCACCCAGAAGTACGGGATAATCAGCGTCTCGTGTGGAATCAATCGCTCCAGTTCAACGGTCACACCCGGCAGGTTCTCGAACACACTTCCTAGCGGAAACTCTGCTACCGGACTCGTAAATTCCATCACAGTCGCCATGCAAAAGCCTTCGTCTGGCAGACGAATAACCGGCATGGGTGGTGTATCATGGCTTCGAGACGAGTCAACGCTCCGTTGCTGGCCGAGATGGTGTGTGCTGCGAGCGGGGTGTACCTCTGGCACCAAGATTACCATGGTGCACCATGTCATCTCCTTTTGTGCAACCGGACAGTCTAGACTTACAAGCGAGTATGAGTGTGATAACGGAGGTTCGCATCCCATCCGATGATTTTGAACTCGGGCAAATCCTCAGTCTAGAGCAAGCTTCGGCCATCGAACTGGAAACGCTCGTTCCGAGTGGGGACGTGACTGTGCCGCTCTTCTGGGTCTACGAACCGGTCGAAAACGGCTTTCTCGATACAGTCGAGCGCTATCCAACGGTTAATAGCATCACGGAGGTGGACGTGTTCGACGACAGGACGCTCGTCAGGCTCGACTGGGATGCGAGCCAGGACCACCTTTTTCAGTGCATCTTGGAACACGACGGGCAGATACTGGGTGCGACTGGATCGTCGGAAGGGTGGAATTTCGAGATACGGTTTTCCAACCGCGAGGCATTGAGTCAGTGCCAGGAGTGCTGTGAGGCCGCACACATCTCTCTGGATCTAACCCGCATATATAATCCGACGGGCCCTGAGGCCGGTCCGTGGTACGGCATGAGTGAGCCCCAGCGGGAAGCGTTGGCGCTTGCCATTCGAAGAGGATACTACGACATTCCGCGAGGCTGTACGACCGCGGAGTTAGCTGACGAACTCGGAATTTCCGATCAGGCAGTGACGGAGCGACTGCGTCGTGCCATTGGGACGTTCGGGAGGTACGCACTTCTCACGCCCGAGTCAGCAGCGGAAATGGACTGACCCTTTCCATTATACACCATGGGACAGAGCCAGGCAGATGGGCCTACGCTAGGTGAGTATGGATGAGAGTCAAGAGCCGGGGTCACGTACTATACAGTCAATTAATGAGGTTGCCGATTTTTCGGGGCGTGAGAGACCGCTCTCCCCCGATACGATTCTGTCGGCAGTAGCGAACGAACACCGACGCGCCACCCTTAACGCGTTGGACAACGCTTCTGAGAAGACACTGGCATACGATGCGCTCGTAGACCGCGTTGCAAACCGGGTTCGGAACGAAGATGCGAACCTGGAGTCAGACGAACACCAACAACGCGTCCGAATCGCACTTCACCATACTCATCTTCCAAAACTGGAGGAGGCTCGGATAATCGACTACGAGGCTGAAACGGGGCACGTCCGGTTTATTGGCGGTGAACTGGAACAAGATCTCCTGACGTTGGTCGAGCCGTACGAAGCTGGCGATTGAAAGAATATCGGATCGACTTCTCCTTCGTTCGACCTAAATCAGCCGTATTGTGTGAATATGTATTGTTCATCGTCTTCATTCTCTGTACTGACCGATTTGACTGACCCGAATTGAAAGTTGGTCTAATACTGTATTTACGCGCTCTATTCAGCACGGGTTAGAATACACATTCAGAACCAGACATAGTTTCCCATTCTCAAATACCCGATTTCAGCCGCCTCACGCCTGAAAGGTGGATTCGTTCGACAGTCGAAGGGGAGCCTGCAGCGCCCATTACATTTTATAACGACCTAAAATCCACAAGTAGGAGGAATCATTTTCGTCCGTACGTTTCGCAGTCTCTGAAATGCACACCCTGACTTGGTCTGTTCCAAGTCCCCTGAATCGTACCAGTTCGGAGTTACTACCTGCTCAAGACCAAAGGACTGCAACGACGAATTGCTGTCAACCAATACTGCACCACCCATGTTTACCGATATCACACAAATGTGCGCCTGATTGAGGCTCAGCGGGTATTCCTCAATCAGTCAGGTACACTCATCATCACCCTCACCGTCAGACCACTTGGCGAATGCCTTAATTGCTATTTCGCGATGGCCGTTATCCTGACCTACTACGAATAGCTTCGGTGCAGACCAGTGTCAATTGTTCTGCTTGCTTTGCTTCCCACAATGTGTCACATCGATAAAACTGTAGGTTGTCTAGACACAAACATCTGAGACACAGTATTGATGTTGTACGCAGGAATCAGTGCTGTGCTTTCGGGAAGATATCTTTTGCGTATCTGTGTATCAACATTGACCCTTTAGTTTTATCAGCGGACAAGGCGAATACCCCGAGGCTTGACCTCGGGGATGAAGCCGACAACTCGTGACACAAACCACTAAGTCAACATATCCCTAACCAAGAGACAGCGATGGAACACAGTCACCGCTACCATACTTACCCGACACAAGAGGTAGCGGAGCGACTGGAACACCATCTCAACGTTCATCGCCAACTCTACAACCACATCCGCTGGGACTACGAAAACAGTCCTGAAGACAACAAGCCCAGTGAGTACGACCAAAACAACAAACTCCCAGAGTGGAAACGCAAGTGGCCTGTGTTTAGTGAACTGCACTCGAAGGCCGCGCAAGCCACTGTCGCTCGCTTCCATCGCAACCTCTCGAACCTTCGCAAGAAGAAAGAGAAAGGGTACAACGTTGGTCGGCTCAAACGACAATCATCCACCGAGTACCGAAGCGTGACGTACAACCAGTCCGGTTTCGACCTCGATGAAAAGAGGGGCCGTGACAGGTTCGCTTACGTTCGCTTCAGCAAAATCGGCTGGGTCAAAATCCGTTACCATCGCCCGATTCCTGACTGCGCTTCAGTCAAGGAAGTCACGTTCAAGAAAGAACGGACTGGCGAGTGGTTCGTCTCCTTCGGCCTCGAAACCGACGACGCCAATCTGCCCGAGAAACCCGACGTGAACTCGCTTGACGCAAGTGACAGCGTTGGGATTGACCTTGGCATCCAGAACTACATCCACACCAGCGACGGGAAGACAGTGGATTGGCTCGACCTCGAAGACGAGTACGAGCGTCTTCGCCGTGAACAACGTAAGTTGTCGCGGAAGGAAGAAGGGTCGAATAACTACGAGAAGCAACGCCGGGAAGTGGCGAAGGTGAAGCGCCACATCAAGCGGAAGGTGCTGGACTACCAGCACAAGATTACAACGTGGCTCGTCCGCGAGTACGACGCTGTATTCGTTGAGGACTTGAACGTGAAGGGAATGTTGGAACAGTCGCACAATGCTCGGAACAAGCAGGATGCGGCGTGGCGACAATTCATCACGCTCATCGAATACAAGGCCGACCTGCACGGCTGTCACGTCAAGCAGGTCGAAGCACGAGGAACCACCAAAGAGTGTGCATCGTGCGGTGTGGAAACAGCGAAACCCATCTGGGTCAGAGAACACTCCTGCCCCTCGTGTGGGTTCGAGACGGACAGGGATGCGAATGCGGCGATGAACGTCTTGCAGAGAGGCTTTTCTGAACTAGGGCTGGGATGGCCCGAATCGACGTCCTCAGAATCGCAAGGCGATTCTGATGGGCTGCGAAAATCGCCTTGCGATTTTCGAACGCCCGTGGAGACTGTGACCGCTACGGACACCGCTGACTTTCAGCGTGTGTCTGCAAGTCGCGTCGTAGAAACGGGAAGCCTCGGGGTCGTACGGAAGACGAAGTCTTCCGTGATGACGAGACGCTCTGCGTCTCGAACCACTTGACCCCGAGGCGATTCACGTAGAAGATACTGGCTCTGGTATTCCTGCTGATAGTCACCAGGAGATTTTCACATCCGGGTACTCAAGGACTGATGAGAGTACTGGCCTTGGCTTGAGTATAGTCGAACAAATCGCTGAAGCACACGAATGGGACATTACCGTAGCCGATAGTTCTGCAACAGGAGCACGATTTGAGATTACAGGCATTGAAACGACCAAGTAATTCAGACTCACCCATGAGGGTGTCATCTCAAGGACACCCTCGGTCTTTCAAGGAGTTATGATATTCTATTAGGTGCACTGAAAAGAGAGCTAGTCAACAAACATCCATTATTCTCGTTCCCACCGGCTTGGCGCAACACCAAGTTGGACTGTCACTGCTTGATATCCGAACACGATAACTGCAACAATGAGCAACTCAATCCAGAAGCTGAGTCCTTCGACAACCAGTGGAAGCAGCGCAAGCACACCGAATACAATCGCTAACATAGCGAGATAATGGGGAATAACTTCCTTGAGTTGGTCTTTGTCCATAGATTCGTTTCACACCGTATTCGCTTGAAGGCTCTTATCTCTCTCCAAAGAGATGGCCAAGTCGTTCGCTTCCCTTTAATACCTCAACTACGTAAGACGGATGTGCTATCGGTTGAGCTGCATGCCCACTCAGACGCCTCATATGATGGGCGGGATCCGGTGGAGTTGTTACTGCAGCAAGCCAAATCGGTCGGTTTGGATGCAATTGCGATTACTGACCACGATGAGTTTAACGCGAGTCTAGAGGCGGCAGAACGTGCACCGGAGTATGGATTGATTGGTATTCCCGGAATGGAGATATCGACCGCCGCAGGCCATGTGCTGGCACTTGGCATTACGGAACCAATCGAACCCGGATTGACGTTCAACCAGACAATTGAGCGTATCCACGAACAAGGTGGAACAGCGATTGTCCCCCACCCATTTCAGGAATCTCGAAGTGGCGTCCTCGCCCAAATTTCAGTCAATGATATCACGGCTGCCGATGCCATCGAAGTCTACAATTCTCGGTTGATAACCGGTCGGTCAAACCGCCAGGCAAAACAACTCGCCCAAAGACAGGGGCTCCCTCGTACAGCCGGCAGCGACGCTCACATTGCAGAGATGGTCGGTCAAGCAATTACAAAAGTTAGCCCGGAAGAAAATTCAGCCGAGGGTATTTTAACGGAGATACAGGAAGGTCGGACGATAGTCGATGGAAAGCGTACGCCATGGCGTATCAGTTTTCGCCAGGCAGCCGGTGGGGTCAAGCGGCGAATTTCTCACAAATTAAACGGTGATGGCTCAAAGTAACCAATGAAAG
>PUNZ01000141.1 GCA_003551945.1 Halovenus sp.
AATGGCGACGCCTCGCATTCGAAAACGGCCAACTCGTTGGTGGAGTGCTCATCGGCGACCTCTCCCAGCAGTCGACGTTCAAACAGCTGATTCGCGAAGAGCGACAGGTTGCAGACCAGAAAGAACTGCTTCTGGAAGAAAATGTGGACCTCGACAAACTCGAAGCGCCACCGCAGTAATTCTCAACAGCAAAAGTAATTCGCTTTTGCAGAAAAGAGCGTCTCTCAGTGCTGATTCCGTTCATTGTCCAGTGCCTCCTCACGGAGTCGTTGGCATCGGTCAGAGTCAATAATAAGGTCCGGGACGGGTGTTGGCTCATACTCCGAATCAATCGCAACAAAGACAAAATATGAGTCCGTCGTCTGCTCACGTTCGCCAGTACGTGGGTCCTCGCGGTAGGCAACGAGTCGAGTTTTGATGCTTGTTGTCCCTGTATCGTACGCATAGGCTTCGATGAGACAGTTGTGGCCCTCTGGAATCGGGCGGGTGAAATTAATCTGGTGCATGTGGGCGGTAACACAGTTTTCACCGGCATGGCGCATCGCCGCCATTGCCCCGACCTCGTCCATCCACTTAACGATGTTTCCCCCGTGTGCCGTCGAGTGGTAGTTTGTATCGTTTGGCTGAACCCGTTCGCGGTTTTCGATATACGTCTCGCTCACGCTTGCCATCCCTGCATGGTTGGCACGAACCACTAAACAAGCTTTGGGCTTTGCGGGACAACATTCACATACAGCGATAGCATACAACTAGGTACGTGTCGCAACGTACTGAGACCGGTGAACGCACCGTCGTTGCAAAGCGGGTTGACTCGGGAACCGCGGACACCGCGGAGATAACTGAGTTAGCGCGCGCGGCGGGCTACCGGGTGGTCGATACTGCAACGCAAACCCGAACCGAAGACCCTGCCTATCATTTCGGGGAGGGGAAAGTCGAAGAGCTTGCGGTCCAGATAGCAAGCGCCGACGCGAGTGTCCTCATCGTCGATAACGAACTCGGCCCCTATCAGACGTTCAATATCGGTAACAAACTTCCCGAAGATGTGCGCGTCATCGACCGGTTTCGGCTTATTCTTGAGATTTTCGGCCAGCGGGCACGCACCCGCAAAGCACAGCTGCAAGTTGAGTTAGCGGAACTCCGGTATGAACTCCCTCGGGCGGAGGCGAAAGCTAGCCTCGCAAAGCGCGAAGAGCGACCCGGTTTCATGGGGCTTGGTGAGTACGACGAGAGCAGAGAGCGCGATATCAAAGCCAGAATTTCCCGCCTCCGTGATGAGTTGGCACAGATTGAACAAACGGACCAGCACCGCCGCGAGCAACGGCGCGAATCAGGATTCAGTCTGGTTGCACTGGCAGGCTATACCAACGCTGGAAAATCGACGCTCCTTCGCCGTCTGGCTGTGGACCTCGATGTCGACGAAAACCAGGATATTCACCCAGACCTCGAACCGACCGCAGAGTCCGAAGACCGACTCTTTACCACGCTTGGAACGACGACCCGAAAAGCCGAAGTGAACCGTCGGGATGTCCTTGTGACCGACACTGTCGGGTTTATCTCTGACCTCCCACACTGGCTTGTCGAGTCATTTAAATCCACGCTTGATTCGGTCTATCAAGCCGACCTCGTCTTACTTGTCGTGGATGTGAGCGAACCACTGGATGAGATTCACGAAAAGCTTGTCACCTGTCACGATACCCTCTATGAGCGAAATCGTGCGCCAATCGTGACCGTGTTGAACAAGGCAGACAAAGTCGAAAGCGAAGAGGTTGCTGAAAAGAAGCAGGCCCTCTCCTCGCTCGCTCCGGAACCTGTTGTCATCAGCGCGAAAACCGGAGAAAACCTGGATACCCTCCGTGAGCGAATCGACACTGAACTCCCGCCGTTAACCGAAGAGCGCCTCGTCTTGCCGATGACCGATGACACCATGAGTGTCGTCTCCTGGATTCACGACAACGCATACGTCAATAACGTCGAATACGGCGACCAAGTCCTCATCGAGTTCGAAGCCAGAAAGCCAATCGTCGAACAATCTCGCTCGAAAGCAACCGCGCTGGTCGATAGGCAAGCGTCCCCATCGTGAAGAGCGAGTAAGAGCGCTGCGGGCCAATCTGCATGATTTATCAATAACAATAACCACGAGACAGTGGCGAGTTCCGCCACATCCACAAGATATATGTTATGGTGTGACATGCCAAAGTATAGAGTATGGAAGAGAAAGCAGACCGGTCAATCGATGAGGGTGAATTGGCGGGCGAAGCAAGGGTCCACGAAGCAGCCGAGACGGGCCAGTCGGACGATGGAAGCCTGAACGCGACTGGTGTGTATGAAGCAAGTGGCGGCGTTGTGCTCTACGATAGCGAACAGCCGCTCGCGTGGGTTCAGGCTGACAACGCGGTGCCGCTGACTGAGATGGTGTGAGAGAACTGCCCAAGAAACGTCCGTGAACAGAACCGCTTTTTCCCTCCGGGGCATACGAGATACCGTGAGCGACCCGTTCGACCCGGATAGATTCGACCCTGAGCGCAACGAACCTGACCCGTTAGAGCAATTTGACCTCGACCCGGACAGGCTGACTGACGACTTCACGTTCGAGGAGTCCACTGATGAGTCAATGGGGCTGTCGAGCGAGAACGCACCGCCGGAATTGAAAACAATGTTCTGGAAACTGGTTCTGTTTTATAAGGTCTCTCTTATTGGTGTCACGCTCGGTGCCCTCCTGGTTCTTTTCGACGTGCGGGCCGATAACGGGATGATGGTGTTGCTCGGCAGCCTTGCGTTGCTCGGCTATACGCTCTATCTAAGTTGGCGAGGGAAACACCGGGTGGAGGAAGGCGAGTTCGAAACCGATGATGAAGAGGCAGGTGACGCCGGGATGGATACCGGTGATCCGGTATGACCAGACAAACCGTTGCGGACAAGGACGGAACAACGTACATTCTGGAAAAACGCTCAAGCGAATCAAGTCGGGTCCGGAACCCCGACACTGGCGAGCGTCTACATCTTCCAAACGTCGAACTCGAACCTGTCAGCGGCGAATCTCCACTCGTCACGGCAGCACAAGCAGTCCCAGCGGATGTCCGGACGCTCCTAACGGCAGTGCATACCGAGCGAGCGCTTGGGCTTCTTATCGAACTCAAGCAGGACGGCCCGCTTTCTGTCCGAGCTATCATGGGACAGTATGACCTCTGTGAAAGCGACCTCCACGGGATTCTGGGAGAACTCCAAGCAGCAGGCATCATTGCAGAGACCACCGTAATTGGTGAACGAGGCTACGAACTGACGCCCGATGGGGCCGGCGCGGTTGAGCGGCTGACTCAGTAAAGAGGCCACAGGGGGAAGCGGCCGATTTTAAGCCCGTGCCCTTCCACTGCTACGCTATGAAGTTGACAGCGGCCACGTGGACTGACGCCGATAGCGTCGAAACGGACCTTGCTGTGCTTCCCGTTGGCAGCACTGAACAGCATGGACCACACGCACCGCTTGGGACTGATATGCTTGCGGCGAAGGCGATTGCTGCTGACGGCGCAGCGCGGGCCGAGCCGGAAGTGATCGTCGCTCCCACGATTCCTGTCGGTATCGCCGAAGAACACCGGCAGTTCACCGGAACGCTCTGGGTCACACCTGAGACCTTCCGTTCATATGTTCGCGAGACGGTTGCCAGCCTTGCCTCTCACGGCTGGAACCGCGTCGTTATTGTCAACGGCCACGGTGGCAACGTCGACGCACTCAAGGAAGCGTCTGCCCGACTCACCCGTGATGGCACCGCCTACACAGTCCCGTTCACCTGGTTTGATAGCGTCGATATGGACACAGTTCGTGAGCGCGTGCCGGACGCAGCTGCGGTGAGCATGGGCCACGGCGGCCCCGTCGAGACAAGTATCCTTCGCCACTTACACCCCGAATTGGTCAGGACTGAGCGGTTGCCAGCAGCTGACGACGGGGGTGCCGAGAGATGGGGAGACTGGCACAGCGGCGTCAACCTTGCCTATGACTCCGCAGAATTCACAGAAAACGGAGCCGTTGGCACACCGAGCGAGAGTTCGGAGGAACTCGGTGAAGCCCTTCACACAGAAGCAGTCGTGCAATTGAAATCGCTACTCGAAGCAGTAGCTAAGCGGGATATCGAGCGACCAGACCATCGATAACAAAAGGGCTGAAAGTCAGCCACCGCATCACGCTGCGGCTTCTGCGTCAGCGTCGGCATCCGCATCGGCTTCCTCGCCATCATCTGCGTCTTCAAGCAGGCCCCGAAGCTGTGGAATCGTACTCGCGAGGTCACCGACTTGCTCGTGTGCAGTCTCGATATCACCAAACAGCGCTTCAACCGCTTCAATCTCTTCAGCTAAATCTTCGCCATCCTCAAAAGCCTCCGCCTTCTTGCCCATCGTATACCACTTTTTGGCATCCCGGAGGTGTTCGGTGGCATCCTCGACATCGAGTGCAGAGCGAAGTGCGTTGAGCACACCCAACGTGTTGTCTGCTTCCACGTCCCAGATATCGTCCGAATCAGGGAGTGCTTCGCGGGCGTTTTCAAGCGACGATTCGACATCCTCGCGCATTTCTGATGCTGCCTCGGTGAAGAGCTCATCATCGTCGAGCGTTGTCTGTGTCATATGCACACATTCGAACCCAGATGGTTTAAAAGAGAGCCTGAAAGTGAAAGTGAAAATCCAAAGAAAATAGTCTGCACAACCCCGAGAAGGGAATATGGCCGTTGCACATTCCGTCAGGGCTCGCATCCGCGAGCGTCCAGTGGCATTGACCGTCATTCTCAGCATTCTTGGCTACGGGTTGGTTGTCGGGACGTTCGCAGGTGTCATCGATATCTATCCGACGCTCTCCGAAGCACAGGTCGACATCCTCACCCACCTGATTGCCGTCATCAACACAATCACGCTGGTCTGTCTGCTTGCAGGCGTCTACTACATCATGAACGACGAGTACAAGAAACACGGTGTCGCCATGTTCAGTGGATTTGTCCTCATCTTGTTGTTTCTCGTTGTCTACATGATTCGCGTCGGTGGCGGTGAGACGAAAGCACTCGTCGGAGCACCTGTACTCATCGAGTACGCCTACCTTATCATGCTTGCAATCCACATTATCCTCTCTATCGTCGCTGTCCCGGTCGTCCTGTATGTTGTCCTCTTGGGCATCTCACACACGCCGAGCGAACTGGCAAATACGATGAAAGCACGAATTGGCCGGATTGCGGCCGGAGCCTGGATTCTGAGCCTCGTCCTCGGTATCGTCACCTACCTCATCCTGAACCATATCTACGAAAATGAGCCCCTCGGGAGCCTGTTACTGCTTGCACTCATCGCTCCAGTATCGTGGAAAGACGTGAGCGAAACACTCCAAAAAGCCGTTGAATAAGTCCGCTCAGTAGACCGCGTCTTTGATATTTTCAGCCAGCGTCTCGTACTGGTCGAGATACGCACGCCGCTCTGCGCGCAGTTCTGCAAGTTCGTCGTCGAACGACTCGTAGTGCTCGGGCGGATAAAACGCCGCAATATTGATTCCAGGAACCGACTCCGGGAGTTCGAATCCGAAGGTTTCGTCGTGACGCCAGTCAATCTCGCCGCGTGCTGCACCAACGAGGATATTGACCGACTCACGAACACCGATATCGGCTTTTGCCGGGCCAACGTGACCGGTGTTGATGACGAAACATTCGATGTCGTTGTCGCCAACGAGGTCGGCAAACCGGTTGCCTTCTTCGCCTGGTGGACCAATAATGAACGGGTTCGTCCCGACGACGCGGATTGACTCGCCGGCGGCATCCGGGTCACCGGCGCTTGTCTGAATCGACTCACCGAGCATGAACGCAACAGCAGCCTGCTGGTTGTCCAACCGAGCAACCGGTGGCATCAGTGGGTTGCGTGTGATGAAGAATATCTGGTCGACGCTATCGAGGTCAATATCGTCGGCTGCCGAATCGAGACACTCCCGACGGATGACCGCCCGACCGTTTGCGGTGAGTTCGGTATCGTCAAAGTCGACGGTCCCATCGTCCGCAACCGTCACGTTCTCGAAAACCGCGCTTTCGTGCGTCGCCGCACGGTACAGCGAGGGTTGGACTTCCTCGTTGAGGCCGTCCGTTTTGATGTAGAGACCGCTTCCTTCGCTGCCGGTCACCTGCCCATC
>PUNZ01000066.1 GCA_003551945.1 Halovenus sp.
GAAGATGTCTCTCTTCCACGCTCTGCGCGCAGTCAACAATGGCAGTTGTATTCGGAAGGATTTAGATACCGATAGACCAAAGGCTCGAAGAGAGACCGCAGTGTCCCGACTATCCAGCACCGAAAGAGGTGAGCGTCGATGAGCGGCCGAAACGGAATCATCACTGGCATGAGCGTCTCACACGCAGACGCATCATTGGATGAGCTCCATACGGCAACGCTTGAGTGTCCCGAGCAGACGCTTGCGACATTGCTTGCAAACGAACAGGTGACTGAAGCCGTTGTTTTACAGACATGCAACCGCGTCGAGGCATATGTCGTCACAGACACTGCAGAGGACGGACAAGAAGTCCTTGAACCGCTGTTCGCCGATGTACCAGCCGCTGTCCGAAGCGAACTTGGCCACGAAGAAAGCCTCGAACATCTGTTGCGTGTCGCAGCAGGGCTCGAATCGCTTGTGCTCGGCGAAGACCAAATTCTTGGGCAGGTCCGCGACGCGCACGAACAGGCCCACCGGATGGACGGGATTGGGCCGGTGCTCGGTGATGCCCTCCTGAAGGCCATCCGAGTCGGCGAGCGCGCCCGGACGGAGACTGCTATCAACGAGGGCGTCGTTTCCCTTGCAAGTGCTGCAGTCAGGCTCGCAGCCGAAGTTCACGGTCTGGAGGGTGCAACCGCTGCAGTCATCGGGACCGGCGAGATGGGACGGCTCGCAGCGAAGCATTTCGCACCGGAGGTCACAACACTTCGCCTCGTCAACCGAACCGTTTCGCGTGCAGATGAGCTTGCGAAAGTGCTCGACGAACGTCAGGCACACATTGAAACCGCTGGCTTTGAAACCGTCCCTGAGACCGTCGATGCAGCAGATATTGTCATCTCGGCAACCGGGAGCCAGACACCGATCATCGAAACTGGGACGCTCGAAACAGTCAGCGAGACGCTTATCATCGATATCACTCGACCCAGAGATATTCCAGAAGAAGCCGACGAGCTACCACAGATTGAGCTGTATGACCTCGACAAACTCGAGGCGGTCACCGAAAAGACCAGACAGATGCGCCAGGAAGCCGCTATCGCGGTCGAGGAAATTGTCGATGAGGAGTTTAGCCATCTACTCACCCAGTACAAGCGCAAACAGGCAGACCAGGTTATCTCGGCGATGTACGAAAGCGCAGAGCGAGTCAAGGCGAAGGAGTTGAAACAGGCGTTCCAGAGCGCGGAGTTTGATGATGAACAACAGGCAGTCGTCGCAGCGATGGCCGACGCGCTTGTCTCACAGTTACTTTCCACCCCGACAAACAGCCTCCGCGATGCAGCAGAGGATGACGACTGGACGACGATACACACCGCGTTACAACTGTTTGACCCCTCTATTGGGCCAGACAGCGAATCCATCCCGCCAGTATTGCTTAACCGGCTGGGTGCCGATGAGATTCCCGGACCGCTGCAAGAGCGCTTTGAGCAGGTCGACGACTAACGGAGTGTTGCGAACGTCGGCCTGATTAGTCCGTGTCCGGCGGTGTAGCCGACCGCTCGACTATTGTCAACGCAATACCAGTGAGGACGATTATGCCGCCAACAACAGTGTAAGCCGTGGGTGCTTCGGCGAGGAAAACAAGCGCAAGGAGCGTCGCTCCAATCGGTTCGCCGAGCATTGAAACCGAGACAATCGTAGATTCGAGATATTTGAGCGCCCAGTTGATGACCGTATGGCCGAGTAATCCGGGCCCAACCGCAAGGCCGAGAAAGATGAGCCATTCTCGTGGCGGGTAGCCAGTCAGCGTCTCGCCCTGTGCGAGTACAATCGCAAGCAGCGTGACGGTACAAACGCTGTACACGACGACAACATAAGGGATGAGCGAGATACGCTGGCGGAGCGACCGACCAGCGAGCACGTATCCCGCAGCCATTACGGCACCAAGCAACGCCAGACTGTTCCCAAGTAACGGGTCAGGGCCAACAAGGACCCCACCAAGCAAATCACCAAGTGACATCGTAGCCATCCCACAGACGGCAACGACGATTCCGAGAACCATTTTGCTCGTTAGTCGTTCACGCAGCAGCAACCAGGCACCCAGTGCGACAAACAGCGGTTGCGACTGGACGAGCGTCACGCTCGCTGCGACACTGGTCCAGTCAAGGCTTTCGAACCATGCGGCAAAGTGTAAGGCAAGGGCAACTCCCGCGAGCGTGGCGAAAAACAGGTCACGAGGACCAATCCGTCCGAATGCGTCACGGTACCGCCAGACCGCGACTGGAATCAACGGAAGCGTGGTAAAGAGGACACGATAGAAGGCAGCCACCGTCGAGGGTGCGTCACTCAGTCGAACGAGAATTGCGCCCGTGCTGATGGCAACGATTGCAACCGTCAGGCCGATGAGTGGCGGGACAACAGGACCAGGTCGTGCCGAAATCACAGCCACAACTGGGAACGGTGAGAGGTTATCAGTTGTGAACCGGTCTCTCTCAGACCCAAAGGAGTAAGACACACCGTCAGGAGAGGTTCTTACTCAGCGAGAAGAACCGGCGGACTGTGCTGCTGGCAAGCGGAACCGTGCTGACAGTAGCCGTCGCCGGTTGCCTCGGCAACGGTGATGACGATGAGGAACCGGACGATGAGACAAATGGGATAGCTCTCGATGATGACCCGGAAGGAGCAGTCGAAGAGTGGATGGACGGCGGAAACGCCGCAGGCTGGGATGGTGACATTGCAGACCTGACGGGAGAGGACGAAGTTACCATCGAAAACGGTGCAAATCCACCAGATTATCAGAACGACCCTCCAGTCGCTCGTGTCGATGCCGGGACGGCGCTGACGTGGGAATGGGTCTCCGATGGCCACACACTCCACGAAGAAGAGAGTACAACGACCTTTGAAGAAATGACAAATATCGAAGATGGGGGATTTACGCAGGAGATGACGCTAGAAGATGCCGGAGCAGTGCTTTATTACTGCCAACCACACCGGGGTCAAGGCCACGTTGGTGGAATCATTGTTGAATGAGCACCCACCTAGTTGTCCACAACACTTCCAAACCTACGCTGATCGAGAATACACCCAAGATTGGACGCTGAAGGAGGGAGTACAGTGTCGGAACGGAGTATCCCCCGTATTTTGCCGCGAGACGACTTAAAAGCCTCAATATTATGGGTTCCCATTCAGAGGGAAACATCGAAGGTTTAAATCACCCCTATCCGTAAAGAGAAGGTGAACCCACTATGACAGAGTTCGATCCAAACCGACGGAACGTGTTGATGGCAAGCGGTGCAGCCCTCACAGTGGCAATGGCCGGTTGTCTTGGCGGCGACGATGACGACGATAACGGTGATGATGGAATAGATATTGCTGAAGACCCAGAAGGAGCAGTCGAAGAGTGGATGGACGGCGAGGGTGCTGAAGGCTGGGACGGTGAAATTGAGGACCTGACGGGCGAGGACGAAGTTACCATCGGAAACGGTGACAACGCCCCTAATTATCAGTATGGCCCACCAGCAGCACGTGTCGACGCTGGAACGACCGTCGTCTTCGAGTGGACGTCTGACGGTCACACGCTCCACGAAGAGGATAGCTCGACCGATTTCGATGAGTTGACCGATATCGAAGATGAAGGCTTTGTCCACGAAATGACGCTGGACGAAGAGGGAGCAGCCCTCTATTACTGCCAGCCACACCGCGGGCAGGGTCACGTTGGAGCACTGATTGTGGAATGAAGAAACATCCGGCTGTCCGGGTGCCCCAGCACTTCTCTCAGCCGGAGGGTATGTTGAATGAGTACTGAGAATCCATCAGACAAAACCGACGAGCCAGCCCACCCCTACGAGACTGAGGAGTCGTTCCACCCACTTGGAAAAGAGTGGGAAGACCGAATGCGCGAGGACCTTGAGGACACTGATTTTGATGCGGACCTCGGAATGCAGATGGCACGCGACGCCCAGCGACTCGTGGCGGGTGAAATATCCGAAGATGACTTTTATGCGGAGTATCACGATGACGTCGAAGAGGAGTTTGAGGTCGACGAGCGGCCAGTCTTTGACGACGTAAGTGGCGCACAGTTCGACGATATCGACGACAACGAGTCGATGCTCGAAGCGCTCCGTGATATCGATCTTGAAGGCGATGAGCAATCACGCCGCGAGGTCATGAAAAAGATGGGAGCAGGTGCCGCATTCCTTGGATACGGTGTCTTTGCTTCCTATGATAACGGCGAGGAGGATGTCCCTGAGAGTATCAGTGGTGTCTTCCCTGCCGATAGAGACGAGCGTGAACACCGATGGGGAATGGTTATCGACCTCGAACGGTGTGACGGTTGTCTTGCCTGTGTAACAGGCTGTGTCGACGAGAACGGAACCTCAACCGGTGCAAACTGGATGTACGTCTTCGCCTACGAAGACGAAGACAACACGGACGAAGGAAATCTCCTCGTTCGTCCATGTCAGCACTGTTCGAACGCACCATGTGCAAAGGTCTGCCCGGTTCGTGCCCGCCACACGCGCTCGAAGGACGGACTGGTGCTGACGGACTACGAGACCTGTATTGGCTGCCGATACTGTCAGGTCGCCTGTCCGTACGGTGTCAACTACTTCCAGTGGGGTGAACCGAACGTCCCGATGGAGGCTATCGAAGAGACCTCCGGTTCCATCCACCAGGAGTTCGACGACATCAACTCGCCGAGCGACGTGCGTGCGCTCGATGAAGAAGAGCGACAAGACAGACTCGCACAGTCGCACGACCACGTCTACGATTACCGTGGACGGTGGGTCGACAGTCGCCCACCACAAGGTGTCATGGGTAAATGTACGATGTGCCCATCACGACAGGACGGACACACTGAAGACGGTCACGGCGAGAAAGGGACCGTCGCGTGTATGGACGCCTGTGACGCACAAGGAATGAGCGCAATTCATTTCGGTGACCTCGATGCAGAGGTTGGTGACGATTACGACCGCGCTGTTCGCTATCTCGAACGGCGGACCGAAGAGCGCCGTGACGTTGAACAAGAACAGTCGACGATGAAGTTCGAGGCCGACCACGCGTTTGCGGTCAACGCAGAAGGCGAACTCGACGACATCGAAGATGGGTATCACCCACTGTACTATGTCGGACAGCGAACTGACGGTGAGGAGCCAGAACCTGATGCCTGGCGACTGATTGACGAAGACGCTGTCGTCATCACCGACTCACCTGCTGCAGAAGAGGCCGATGACGACCAGTTCGGACAAAGCGTCATTCGACCACTTGGCGGAACTGGTCCTGGCGATATTGGCGCACTGTACACCGATGACGGTGAACAGGAAGTCGAAGCCACAATTACCTACGACGATGACGAGTTCGACGATGAGGACTCCCGTGAGTTCGACGTTGAACTACAACTCGGTGCACAGACCGTTGCTGAGCAGACGCTAACACTCACCGAAGAAGAAGACGAAGTCGATGGACAGCTACAGACAAGTGCCACGTTCACTGTGGACGGTGAGGCCATCGAAGCACCGGAAGGACAGACAAGTGTGCTGTTCCTGTTGGTCGAAGAAGTTGTCGAAGACGACGATGGCGACGAAACGATGGAACTCCGACAGGCCGATGCTCGGCCAGTGTTCGTTTCGGCGGACCGACCGGCGGCAAGCGTCCCTTCGGTTGATTATCAGCCAGCTAGCCAGGATGGCGAGCTATTCGACGTTCCACAGATTCTCTACCGAGACGATGACGAACTCGTCATCGACGGTGAGTTCCAGTATCCGACTACGGAACAGAGTTGGACGTTCCGTCTGTTTGCACTGGAAGACGAAGATGTCGAATCCGACGTCGCCGAGCCAATCGAGTACGACTTCGACGAGGAGTACACGTCGAATACGCCATGGGGCGGTCAGCTCTCCTCGTTCCGTCTGCTTGAAGACCTCGGCACTGACCCGAACGTCATCTACCTCGGTAACGAACCCGGCCCGAACGCCGAACAGGTTGACGGTCAAGAAAGCGGTATCAGTGGTGCCCTCAGCTACGACCAGATCGACAGCTCGATGTGGGGCGAGTATATGGACATCATAGACGACCGCAGCGAGCACCTCCAGTATGGTGCTGATGCAGGAACTACGGTGAATGGATAATGAGTCAAAAAGAAGCAACTCCCGAAGACATC
>PUNZ01000110.1 GCA_003551945.1 Halovenus sp.
AAAGACTCAATGCGGTCCAGTGCGGTTTCGAGTTCGTCGAACCCAGTCGCATAGGAAACCCGGAGGTGACCTTCGCCACCGTCTCCAAACGCATCACCGGGAACGACAGCCACACCTGTCTCTTCAAGCAATGCTTCCGCGAACGCCTCTGCGTCGTCCCATGGGCACTCAGGGAAGGCATAGAACGCGCCTTTAGCACGGAAACAGTCAATTCCCATCTCCGCGAATCGTGAGAGGACGAGATTTCGCCGGCGGTTATACTCCTCGCGCATGCTGAGTACTTCTCCGTCACAGGACTCAAGTGCTTCAAGTGCTGCAAATTGGGCGGTCGTCGGCGCTGAAAGCATCGTATACTGGTGAATCCGGTTGATAGCTGCTGACACCTCCGTCGGCGCCAAGACGTAGCCAAGCCGAAGCCCAGTCATCGCATAGGCTTTCGAAAACCCGTTAAATACGACCGTTCGCTCCCGCATTCCTGGTAGCGTTGCGATTGAGGTGTGGTCGTGTTCATACGTGAGTTCCGAGTAAATCTCATCGGAAAGGACCGTCAGGTCATGCTCAATCGCAAAGTCCGCAACCGCCTGCAGTTCGGTCTCGTTCATTGTCGCCCCGGTCGGGTTGTTTGGATAACACAGCACCAGCATCTCTGCTTCGTCAGCGCTGTGTGCTTCAAGGACCTCCGGCGTTAGCTTGAATTCATCTTCCTTTCGAGTGGGGACAGAGCAGACCTCGCCATCTGCAAAGATAACGCCAGGGACGTAAGAAACATAGCATGGCTGGGCAACGGCTACGGTATCGCCAGGGTTGACAAGCGCTCGAAACGCAAGGTCGATTCCCTCACTTGCACCCGCCGTGACGACAATTTCGTCCGCTGGGTCATAGGTAAGGTCATAGCGTTCCTCAACATCTGCGGCGATAGCCTCTCGCAAATCGCGACGGCCGCGGTTGGCAGTGTATGATGTTTTTCCCTGTTCGAGCGAGGCGATGGCTGCATCTCGTGCGGCCCACGGGGCGGAAAAATCTGGCTCACCGACACCCAACGAGATGATGTCATCCATCTCTTCTGCTAGTTCGAAAAACCGACGGATACCCGATGGTGGCACACGCTGGACGCGGTCGGCAGGCTTCATGGTGAGATAGATAATCTATCGTCGTCGTGGCCGTCACCGAAGGTGATGCCTTGTTCTTTGTACGCGTCCATCACGTAGTGGGTTACCGTTTGGGTAATTTCCGGAACTGGCGCGACCTTGTTGCTAATAAACTGTGAGACTTCACGCATCGAATCACCCTCTACTTGCATCATGAAATCAAAGTCTCCGCTGACGAGATGGAGCGACTGTACCATCGGAAACTGGGCAAGTCGGCTCGAAATATCGTCATAACTAGTTTCTCTGTCGAGGGTGACGTTCAACTCAACCGCTGCACGGACTGGCTCCTCATCCAGTTTGCTCCGGTCGATAACTGCCTTATAGCCTTTGATGACGCCTGCCTCCTCTAGCTCTTCGATCGTCGCCTCGACTGCTTCAGGTTCCATATTGAGCTGACGGGCAATATCTTCGGTACTGTATCGTGCGTTATCGCTGAGGACAGCCAGCACGTCTTCGCGGCTCATACTCCTAGTCCGGCCCAGCGAAGACAAAAGCGTTACCGATGCGAATTGCTCTGTTCACACCCCCGCCCACTCAGTTTCAACCCATCAATCGCTGGTGTTCGGGTTTCATACAGCGGTCTTCAACCACTTTTCGACCTGCTTTTTCTGCTCGGGTGACCGCAGCATCATCGTGAATGCCAAGCTGTAACCAGATTACTTTTACATCATCTCGTTCGAGCGCTTCATCGACAATATCGCTCACCTCCTCACTTGGTCTGAAGACATCGACAATATCGATTTCGTCAGGGACCTCCGAAAGCGAGTCATAGGTTGTTTTATCCAGTAGCTCATCGGCGAAGGGATTCACTGGAATAACGTCATACCCCTGCCTGTCGAGATACCGGGGAATATCATAGGCTGGCTTTCCGGGTGTGCTCGAACAACCGACAACGGCAACGGTCTCGTAATCGAGTATCGAGCGCAGTTCATCATCGTCAGTTACTGGCATATGCTAACATTCACTGTCAAGCAGCATAATCTCACTGGCGTGCAGGCAGTCTCTCAGCTTTTCTGGTTCGTGCTGATGAGCCGACAAACAGCCTCCCTGTCAACTGTTCCAGAGACCGTCCGCGGGAGCGAGTCAACAAAGGTTACTGTCTTTGGAACTTCATAAGAAGCTAGTTGCTCACGACAGTAGTCACGAAGTTCGTGTCGGGCGGTTTCAGCCGACACAATTTCATCATCTCCGACAACTACTGCGCTGACCCGTTCACCCCACTCTGCATCTGGGACACCCACTACGGCAACATCTCCAACCAGTGGATGGTCTGTAAGAACCGATGCGACAGCGTTCGGTGCGACCAACTCACCGCCTGTCTGAATGAGATCGTCGAGGCGACCCACGACCCACAACCGACCCGCTTCATCCTGATATCCTACATCGCCGGTATGAAAGCCGTGTTCGCTGAACGCGGCTTCTGTTTCCGATTCGTCCACATATCCGGGAGTGACCGTCGGACCTGAGACAACAATCTCGCCCTGCTCGTTCGGACCAACTATTTTTCCATCGCTCCTAACGGTAACCGTCGTTCCGTAGAGTGGCTGCCCGACCGTTCCAGGAAACAACCGAGCCTGTTCTGGGTATGCTGTTGCAACCTGTGATGCCGTCTCGGTAAGGCCATACGTTGGATAGACTGAAATTCCCTCGTCGCTCGCTTCAGCGAGCAGTTCCTCAGATGCAGGCGCACCACCCAAGAGGACGGTTTCAAGCGATGAGAGTGCAGTTCGGTCGGCAGCAAGGAGCCGTCGTAACTGTGTTGGTACGAGCGAGATGCCAGTAATTTCGTACTCGCCGATACACATTGTGGTACTTTTGGGATCGAACTCCGATTGCATCACAAGCGTCGTTCCGTACTGTGCAGTTCGAATTACGGGTGCAATCCCGCCCATATGTGCAACAGGAAGACAGGCTAACCACCGGTCGTTCAGCGAAACACCTAATCGATAGGCCGACGCTTCGGCACTCGCTGTCAGATTTCGGTCAGTGAGTCTGACCCCCTTTGGCTCACCGGTCGTTCCTGACGTAAACAAAATGAGTGCCGTCGATTCGTTTAATTCCTGCTCTCTTTTGGGACGCTCTCGGTGGTGCGGACCTGCGTGGTTGTTCCAGGCATCCACAGTCATCGTGGGACAGCTCTCTGGCGTTGCTGCGTTGGCTTTTTCCGCAGTGTCACTGGTGCAGAGAACCAGTGCTGGTTCTGTATGCTTGAGACGCGTTGCAAGCGCGTGCACTGACTGACTTCGTTCAAGCCCAACGAGCGTCCACCCAAGCTGTCTGAGGGCATGAAACGCAACCACAAACGCGGGTGAAGGAGGGAGGAGTGTGCCCACCCGTACAGTACGGTCAGCTTCCCAGTTGTCCTCATCGACCGATTCGGAGAGTTCACTGGCTGCAGCCGTCACCGCCGATAAGAGTTCCTGAAAGGTCCACTGCTGACCACGTTCTGCATCGATGAGTGCTATCCGCTCGGGTGTGACACGGGTGCGGCGAGTAAGTACTGGTTCAGGCATCAGGGTTGAACCTCCAAGCCAAGCCCTGCGCCCTGTGGAACTTGCATCCGCCCTGCTGTGATGGGTGCGGGGTCTGGGGCAAGGTCAGTTGTGAGCCACTTGGCGGTAGCTAAACCACAGGGCTGTACGTCTGGAATGGCTGCGGCAACATGAACCGCAGCGGTTCGTGCCACGACAGCATCTATTGTGGTGGAAAGAATCGGCTCGATGCCTGCCTCCCGACAGCGGCGTGCTGCAGCAAGCGTCAAATCCGGCCCACCAAGCACCATCGGTTTGAGAACGGCTACGTCAGCCGCGTTGGCCTCAATAATGGTCTCGATATCGTGTGCAACCAGCGTCTCATCGACAGCCACATCAACTCCTCGACCCCGCAATGTTCGCAATTCTTGTAGTGAGGCTGCCGGCACCGGCTGTTCGATGTAGGAGACGTCCAACACCGCGAAGGCATCAATGGCAGTCGCGGCTTCGGATTTCGTCCACGCCCCGTTTGCATCGACGCGAAGGAGAACCTCCTCGCCAACGCGGTTTCGGACGGCTCGGATACGCTCGATATCTTCTTCAATTCCGTCCAATCCTACTTTTATTTTGAGACAGTCAAACCCCTCATCCACAAGCGCCGCTGCTCGGTCGGCTGTCCCCTGGGGGTCAGCCTCCGCACCGATTGTTCCGTTCACCGGAATGGCGGTTTGCTCCGTCGCGCCGCCAAGTGACCGGTAAAGTGGCATTGTCGCCGACCGAGCACGCGCATCAGCGAATGCGAGCGATAGTCCATGGCGAGCGGCAGGCACATCGAGTTTCCGTAAAGCGACCCCCCAATCGAGTGCAGCAGCGACTTCTGTGGCTCGTGAAAGTGCTTGTTCACACTCGGCTTTCGACTCCGTCCAGCCCACGAGGGGTGTTGCTTCGCCGACGCCTTCCGTTCCCTCGTATTCGACACGGACGAGAAAGCCTTCTCGACTCTCGATACTCCCGCGGGCGGTTTCGAGTGGCGTTTGCAACCCAACGCTAAACGGTTCAGTCTGCATCATCCCACCCCCGGAATGACGAGTCCGAGCGCAAACAACACAGCGTAAACGGCTAGCACCTGTCCGGTTCGCTCCAGCGCAGGGTTGAGCGCTTTCCCATCGCGTCGCTGCCAGACAACCAGCGTAATTCGCAGAGCAAGCGGAAGCGTAACGAGCGGTGCAAGGACGAACACAGGGTACGCTAAGACCGCCCAGAACAGGACAGGAATGAGATATGCAACGGCAATCAAGCCGGTGAACTCAAGGCGAGACAGTCGGTAGCCGAGGATAACTGCCAGGGTTCGTTTCCCTGTCCGCTTATCTGTCTCTCGGTCACGAATGTTGTTGACCACGAGAATTGCCGTCGAGAGCGCTCCTGCCGCAACGCCACCGAGAACGGCACTCGCAGAAATCGTCCCTGCAGGAATACCAAGGGGGAATAAGCCAACAGCAAGCGTCTCGACTGCTTGGACATAATAGGTTCCGGCCACGGCCGCAAGTCCAAAATAGAGAAACACGAAGACATCGCCAAGACCGTAATAGCCGTATGGGTACGGACCACCGGTGTAGAGAATCCCTGCCGCTATCCCTGACAGTCCAACGATGACAATTGGGAGGCCACCGATCGCTACGAGATAGACACCGACAAGAATGGCGATGAGGTAAGTACTAATCATTGCCCGCTTGACTGATTCCGGAGCGAGCAATCCACCTGCTGTGACACGAGTGAACCCCTCTCTGTCTTCCGTGTCGGTTCCCTTCACGGCGTCGTAATAATCGTTCGCAAAGTTGGTGCCCACCTGAATGAGCAGGGCACCGACCAGTGCCGCAACCGCTGGTAACGGAGAAAATACACCGTCAGCTGCTGCGATTCCAACCCCCAGAATGACCGGTGCTGCACCTGCTGGGAGGGTTTGTGGGCGCGCAGCCATCAGCCATGCCTCCCGGCGGGAGACCTCGGCAGTTGCCGTCATTGTTCTGTATTACGAGAAGCAACCCCAAAGCGCCTGTGGTTGAGACGCTTTCTTGTCACCTCCGCGCTCGCTGTGTCTGTTGAACGCTCACACTCCGCAATATTCTTGTCTCGCTAAGAGAAGGTTGAACTATGGGTGAGAAAATCGATTACGCCCGGTTCGATGAGGGGAGATACCTCAATTACTGGGAGGTAGACCGGACGATTCAGCGGGAACTGCGACGGGTGTACAGCGAGGATGAGTTTGAATGGGCAAAGCGACGACTCGCCGATTTCGGCCAGGTTGTGGGGGAGACGGTGGCCGATAACGCGGATTATGTCGATAAAAATGGCCCTGAACTACAAACCTACACGAAGCGTGGTGAGATACAGAACTTCGTCAGGTATCCGAGAGAGTTACACGAAAACGAGGAACTTGCATATGGCAGCGGTGTCGTTGCGGACGCCTTCGAGGCGCCACCGGGACGTGACGAACCAATGCCTCTCAGTCATTACTTTGGGATGCTCTATTTGTTGTCGTATGCCGAAACGACTGGGATGGTCTGTCCAGTGGCGATGACTGCAGGTGCAGCGCTCGTGCTGGAACGGTTTGGCGAGGAGGAAGTCGAACCGTACTACGAGGCGTTGGTTAGCCGCGAGTACGAGGATGTAATCGAAGGGGCGATGTTCCTCACTGAAAAGCAAGGGGGAAGCGACGTTGGGGCGAACGAAACTATCGCGGCATATGACGAAGAACGCGGTTACTGGCGACTGACCGGCGAAAAGTGGTTCTGCTCGAACATCGATGGTGAGGGGACTCTGGCGCTTGCACGGACGGAAGACGCGCCGGACGGGACAGCAGGGCTCTCAATGTTCCTTGTCCCACATGGAAATCCTGACGATGGCGTGATGACCAAAGGTGACCGACAGGCGTTTGATGGGGCACCCCCACCAGAGGCCGTCAACAACCAGTATTACCGTCGACTCAAGGATAAACTCGGGACAACAAATGTTCCGACTGGCGAAGTTGAACTCGATGAAACGAAAGCCTATCTCGTCGGTGACCTCGAAGACGGATTCAAGCAAATGGCCGAAATGCTCAATCTGGAGCGCCTGTCGAACGCGGCCGGTGCGTGTGGCGTTATGGGTCGAGCGCTTCTTGAAAGTAAGATACATGCTGCAGACCGCGAGGCATTCGGGAACCCGATTGACGAGTATCCCCTGATGCGCGAGGACCTCGTCGATATGACCGTTGACCACGAGGCAGCGACAGCGTTCACCTTCGAGGCTGCACGGATTTTCTCCGAGCGCGAGCGCGAGAAACGCGCTGGTGAACCAGATGGAGAAACCTACCGATTGATGCGGTTGTTGACACCTGTTGCCAAAATGCGGACTGCTCGTGATGCTATCGATATCGCTTCGTATGCGATGGAAATCCGTGGCGGCGATGGGTACGTTGAAGAGTTCGTGACAAGCAGATTACTCCGGGATGCACAGGTACTCCCAATCTGGGAAGGGACGGAAAACATTCTCGCACTTGACGTGCTTCGAGCGCTCGAACGCGAAAGCGCACACGAGCCGTTTATGCAAGCCATGCAAGACCGACTTTCTGCTGTTGACCACCCCGCACTGCAGGAAGAACGTGCACTTGTTGAAGCCGAGTATCACGACCTGACGACCGCCATGGCGAGCTTAGCGAGCGAGGATGGTGAGTACGCCCAGCTTTCAGCAAAGCGACTCGGTCACTATATTTACGACGTCTTTACCGCTGCGTTGTTGCTCGAAGAGGCACAGGCTGATTTGGCAGGGACTGGCCCATCATCTGTGGCTGATGGTCGGACGGCACTCGTTGCGAAACGCTTCGTCGACAACTATCTTCGCGACCAGGAAGCCCGCGGCATTACGAGCGGTGACCGGTTCCCTGTGGAGTGGTTTGAGGAAGTTACCCAGTACAAACCAGTCGAACCGGCGGCGCTTGCCCAACCAACCGAAGCCGACTGACTCAGTGAGTCAAAGGGGTACGAATTAACTGTTTTCTCACTGTAGTGCTAGGTGTCATGTACGGTGACTTACTTGAGTCCGAAACGGAACAGTCAGTGGCTGATACTGTTGAATTTCTTAAAGCGCTCAGTGAATCACTCGAAACAGGAGGCGAGGTCAGTATCGAGTTACCCGGTGAGTCAGCAACCGTTCCCGCACCGGAGGAGACGCTGATGCTCGAGATAGACCTTGAGCGCGAATTTGAAGACGAAGCCCATGACGAGATTGAGCTTGAAATCGAGCTCGAATGGCTTGTTGAGACCGCCGAATCAGAACCTGATGAAAAAGTGGATTTCCAGAAATCCGAAGAAGAGGCAGATTCAGACGAGCACCAAGCGAAAGAAGCAGATCCAGCAAAAGAACGCACGACCGATTCAGAGCCACAGGAAGGTGACGGCGAGTCCGAACCAGAAGAAGCCGAAGACACGTCGGAACCAACGTCATCCAACGAGGAGGGGCATTCTGAACACACAGGCGGCGAAACGGAACCGGAACAACCTGACGCAGGCGAGCGAGAAAATCACTAACAAACGTACTCGCTCAGCCCAGTCACTACCACGGCAGAACAAAATCGGTATAGTAGCCCGCGGAGTAGCACCTACTAACGAGGATAATCGGGTTGTCAGGAACGCGCTCTCCGTGGATATCTCATCGACTACCGGAACAGTATCTCATCATCGGTGCGGTCGTCATCAGTACCTTCTTTATCGGTTTTGGTGGCGGGGTTATCTTCCCAATTCTCCCCAACCTTGGCGAGGTTATCGGCATCTCGCCGTTCGTTGTGGGCATCATTCTGAGTGCAAACCGGTTTTCTCGACTGTTTGCAAATGCCCCCGCTGGCGCGCTCACTGACCGTATTGGAACACGAAAACCCATGGTTATCGGCATGGCCATTCAAGCCGCCGCAACCTCGGGGTACGTTATCGCGATGCTTGCTCCATTCCCTGAAGGCTGGTTTTTTAGTGCACGCATTTTCTGGGGTATCGGAAGCGCTCTCGTCTTTGCTACCGCCTACACAATCGCCGCCGATGTAAGCGATAGCAGTTCACGAGGGGCGAATATGGGACTCATCCGTGGCGGTGTGCTCTTTGGTTTCCCATCGGGTGTCGTCGTCGGTGGTGTCGTGAGCGAACTTGCGGGTGACATCACAGCCTTCGCCTTGGCGACTGCGTTTGCAATCCTTGCAACGGGGATCGCGTATGCACTGATTCCGGAAACACACATCGAGGACCGAACACGAACATCGGTCAAACCGTGGGATGTCGACACAAGCAAAACGGCAGTCACCGTTGGACTCGTCAACTTTGCCGTCTTGTTCGTTTATATCGGTGCGCTGTTTGCCTCACTTGTGCTGTTCTTAGATGTGAGAGGGCTGTCCGTCTTTGGGTTTGGACCACAAGGGAGTTCCGGGATTTTCATGGCAGTAACCGTCATCGCTGCTGGCATTTTTATGTTCGTTGGTGGCCATATCAGTGACCGGTCCCAATCGCGTGTCCCTGTTCTCATTACCTGTTTGTTGGTTCTTTGTGCCGGTTTCCTTTTGCTTGCCTACGCACATTCGTTGGTGACACTGACGATGGCTTGTTTGCTCATCGGCGCTGGCCAAGGTGGTGTGAGTGGGCCGCTCATGGCATTGTTGGCTGACTTGACGCCCTCGGATGAGATGGGCCGGGCAGTCGGCACGAATAACGTACTGGGCGATGTCGGTGGTGGACTTGGCCCGATTATCACGCTCCCTATCATTGATATTATCGGGTTCTGGCCGGTGTATCTGGCCTGTGCTGCCCTTCCCGCAATTGCCGCAATCTTTCTGCTCGGCGGTGTCTTTCAGGACCAGCGCTCAGCACCGTCACACTAACTTCAGCGAAGGGCCGCTCCGCCTAACTTCTAATATATTCTGTATTGCTAGTATGTGCTCGACGGTGGTGTCTGTATAGCTAGCATCCATAACAAGGAGAGATAAGATTGACTGTACACTCATGACTGTGCAGGTCCCCTCACTCAGAAATGATAACCCATCTGCGGAAACGGAATCAGACCCTATCACGAGCGAGGAGTTGCTCGAACTGCTCGGTGATGAGTATACGAGACGAGTACTTGAAGCGGTTGCCGAAGAGCCTCGAACTGGCCGAGAAATCATTCAAGAGGCAAATGTCTCGAAAGCCACTGCCTATCGTCGATTGGCAGAGTTGTCGGACGCAGGACTTGTCACTTCCCGCATTCACATCGACCCGGACGGCCATCACTGCAAACAGTTCAGTGCCGTATTCGAACAGGCAACCCTTGAATTGGCAACGGAATCATTCGAAACACGGCCGGTCGATCTCACTGGATAACCTCTTTTAATGGTTGTACTCGAATAACACGATACTAGTATAACACGAATGTAGAGGTAAGACTGCCTCGTGTTTCCTACCCGCGGAACGCCCAGTTCACATCTACCAGTGGTGATATCATATGGCCGCGACAGCAATCAGCGCAACCGGCGGATTACTCGCAGGCGCGGCGCTTAGCGGTGCGCTCTGGCGTCGTCGTGAAGAGCCGACCGCATGGCCACTTTTTGGGGTTGCCCTCTTCGCGTGGGTTGCAGTAGCGACGACATTCAGTATCCTTGCAATAGATACCGTTGGTTCCTATGCCTCGCTTTTGCTTGGATTAGGTGACCAAAGTTGGCTCGTTACTGCCTTTGTGTATCCCGTCATCGCGTTGGGGTTGTGGGTTATTTTTGCCTTTCAATACACTGGCCGCGGTGACCGAATGACCGTTGTTGCGTCCATTCTTGTTGGCGTGCTGGTCTCGTTTATCCTTGGACCGCTTATGATTGATGCGCTGATTGGGTTTGAACCAGCCCTTGCTCTCTCGAATTTTAGCACGTTCGTGGCGATTTTCGTCATGGCGGCTCTTTCCTTTGTGAGTCTCCTCGTTATCGTTGATGAGGCGTTGCGGATGGGTGGCTATCGGATTGCAGAGGCTGTGATACTCGGTGGCGGCGTGCTCGCGTTGGCGTTTGCTCCGCTCACCGGGGCACTCACCCAACAGCCGGCAGCCTTCTTTACGTTGATAACCGTGAGTAGCGCTCTCTTCTATGTCGCAGTCGTTCCACTCTCCGTTTTTGCTGTGCTTCCTGTTGTGAGGGTTGTCGGCCGTGAACAGGTTCTCACTGAACTAGAGGCAGCGGTTGTGGTCATTGACCGAGACCAGACAATTCAGGATATCAACCCAGCTGGCGTGGAGCTATTCGATATCGACCGTGATGATGTGATTGGAAACCCACTCGCTTTACTTCTTTCACCATTGAGCATGGACCACGTCTCGCTCCAGCGGCGAGACGAAACAGACACTGAAGGCCGAGATAATTGCCTTGATAACCCCAATATTGCTCGGTTTGCAGATGGCCGGATAGTTACCGTGACGGTCGACCCAGTCACAGACGCACGGGGGAACGAGGTTGGTAAGCTGGTGCTTTTTCATGACGTCACCGAGCGGCGAGAGCGAGAACAGCGGCTGGGCGTCCTCAACCAGTTGCTCATCGGGACGCTCCGGAAGCAGATGGATGATGTTGCCACGGCCGCCGCTAAAATCACCTCCTGCGAGCAGAACCCGAAGGTAAGGAAACAGACTGCGGCAACTATCTGGGATGAAACTACCGAGTTACTATCACTTGCTAACAAAGCTCGCGACGTTGAAGGAATCCTTTCCGATGATGATGACAGTGATGCCTGCTTGGTGGACTCCTTTCATCGTGTGCTTCCGAACTACGAGCAGTCGCTCACTGTTGTAGATGCCCCGCACACCGACCCACTGGCACATCACACCCAACAGACCGCCTCTCCGGTCCTGGGAGTTACCCCTGCTCAACTTGACTTGTTGCTTGAGACGGCGCTCGATACCCTTACACAACCGAAACGAAGTGCTTCCACTCTTGTTGTCGTTGGCCCCAATGGGCCATACACAATCAGAACCGATTCCGAAGCTAGCCTCGAGACCGTCGCAGAGAGTCTCCACACCCCAGAGACAATCTTTCGCCTGGTTGCTGACCATCTTGGCGTCGCTGTCGATTCTGAGGAGAATCGATTGATGGTGACACTCCCGTCGCCCGGTAGCCAACACCAGCCGGCTGAGAGAGACGACGCTGATGGGTTGTCAGTCGCTGACCCGAATGAAGAACGGGCAAAAACGTCGTTCGATGGGTTGGATGAGAGGGAGGGTCGGCTATGATTGTTACACTAATTGTCATACTGACTGCTGGAGGACTCATCGCTGGCATTGGGTTCGGTCTCAGAGAGCGCTCTCAGCCAGGAACGACAACCTATCTTGCGCTGCTGGGTGCACTAACGATTCTGACCGTTCTAACCGCCCTCCCACGGCTTACCCTCCTCTCGGAGTCGAGTGCACTTGAGTTTCTTCTCGCGGGGTGGATGTGTACCTCAGCACTCTGGGCGCTTTTTGCATTCACGTATACCGGGCGTGGACCAGCGATGACGCCGCAACGAAGCATCGGCTTACTCAGCATTGCGGTTGTCACGATGGTCGCGTTATTGACGCTGGATATGGTGGGTCTTTCGGAGGAACTTCTTGCTCTTATACTTGCCCCGTTGCTCGTTATTGTCCTCTCTCTGGCTGTCTTTGGTGTATTTCTTATCGCTCGTGCAGGCCTCATCGATGACGACCTCCCCACAAGCCAATCTGTGCTCCTTACTGGAGCAGGGACGGGTGTTATACTCGTCTTTTTGACCAGCAATCTGGGCGTAGTACTTACGCCGGCACAGGCAGGGACGGTGACGCTTGGAATGCTTGCAGCGACGGCTAGTTTGTTTCTTACTGCCCAGTTTGGGTATAAACTGCTTCAGACTGGCCCCAGTGCGGGTTATCTTGCCCGTGAAGTAGTGCTCGATGAGATGTCAGATTGTGTCTTGTTGGTTGACCGCCAGTCTCGGCTGATCGATGCCAACCACGCAGCTGATGACACGTTTCAGCTGCTGCGCTCAAATGCACTTGGACAGACACTCTCGGATGTGTTTGGTACCACATTTGAAACAGACCAAGACCTGACGACACTGAGTACACGAACCGGACAACGGGAGTTTGAAGTGACTCGGTCATCGCTCACGAACAGCGCCGGTGAACCAGTTGGGGACAGTATCGTACTGCGTGACGTAACCGATAGGCGAACCCACGAACAACGGCTTGCGGTGTTGAATCGGGTGCTCAGACACAATCTCCGCAACGACCTTGATGCCATCCGGTCGTTTGCTGAAGCTATCGAAGCGGAGCCATCGAGCCCTGAGGCAGTAGCGTTTGGTGAACGAATCGAAGCGACGGCAACGGAGTTGTTTGAACTAGGAGAGATGGTCGCGAGAGCAGAGCGGCAGTTAACTCGGACAGCACTTGAGAACGAAGCAATTGACATTCCACATTTTGTCAGCGAGTTACAATCACAGCTTGGTGGGCAGTATCCAGACTGTACACTTTCAGTGACAACACCACGCCCACTTTCCGTCCGAACGGACAAGCAGTTACTTCACACGGCATTGCTTGAGTTGGTCCGAAACGCCTGTGAGCACACCGATGCTGGCTCACCTGCGGTAGACATTGCAGTTACTCGGACACCGGATGGTGTACAGATTTCAGTCGCGGATAACGGTCCTGGGATTCCGGAACAGGAACGTGCGGTGTTGCTTGCGGGAGAAGAAACGCCACTGCGTCATGGCAGTGGCATTGGTCTTTGGGTCGTCTACTGGGCAGTCACACGAATCGGTGGGACGTTATCCTTTAGCGAAAATACGCCTCGTGGGAGCATCGTCACGATTACGCTCTCTTCAAATGCCGGGACGGCGCAGTCGACAACGTAGCCTCATGCTGTCATAAGCGGTTCAGTTGCCCGGTAGACAATCTGCATCGGCAGTCCTTTCCCGTCCACAGGCGGGTTCGGTGGAAGCGACCGAAGCGACCCAGAACCCGGTCGTGCTGTGTACGCGAGTACGACCGCATCGAGCACGTCGTCGATTGCAACGTCGGACCCACCAGCGGCCTCTGCAGCGTGTTGAACGACTGGTGCTGCACTGGTGTCATAGGAAACGAGCGTTCGCATTCGTTCAGCATAGCCCCCAGCGGTTCGCTTTGAGTACTGTAGCGGTTCACCGGCAAAGGCTCTGAAACAAACCTCTGGGTGAGACTCGGCAAAGGTTGTGCGCGCCTCGGGAACGTTCCGTAACAAATCATCCACAGCCGCGATTCCATCGCTAATTGCAAACGCCTGTTTTGAAAGTCCTTTCCCTGATTTTCGCTCGTTCACACGCTTTGCGGCTGGATATCTACGCTTTCGCGTTGCTTCTCGAACCGGTGGGGTGAAAACAGAGGCGCTTCGCGAGCCGAGCACAGAACGGGCAGCTGAGTCACACGCTCGCCCCTCACCCCCAGATTCGATTAGACCAATTGGGATATCAATGAGAATTCTGCTAGCTGTTTCCTCGTACGTCGCCCATAGGTGACCGATTTCGTCAAACAACTCCGCATGGTCGAACCCCTCTTTTGTGAATACGACCGCGAACCAGCCGTCTCTACTCCAGTCCACCCCGATATACTGGTCGGCCATATCGGTACTGTGAGACGGATGGTAAAAACTCCGACGCCTGGGGAATATCGTCTCCACTGACAACAAGCTAGCAAAACGATGTTATCAAGTAGCCGTGGGATACATTTCTTTGCTAATGCCCGACCGCTTTCGTGAGGAGGACGCCCAGTCAACGAACTGGCGACTCCGCATTTCACTTGCTCTCCTGGCTGTCTTTGTCATTGTCTTCTCGTACGGCCTTCTTTATCGCTGGGCGATGGCCACGTTTGCAAACGAACAGATTTCGATGGTTCATTCTATCCGCGTCGTCATCGAAATTCTCACAACGGCTGGATTCGGTGGAGATACTGCCGCATGGGAGAACGACGTTGTCGGAATCGTTGTTCTCTTCATGAACATCTCTGGGGTGTTGTTCGTTTTTCTGGCTATTCCGCTCTTTGCCGTCCCAATGTTCCGTCAGGCGCTTGATACCAGTCCTCCGACGACCACTAACCTCACGGACCATGTGATTATCTGTGGTCACTCGGCAATGGATGATGTGCTGCGCGACGAACTCGAATCAGCTGAGCGGCCATATCTGTTTGTGGACTCTGACCCTGATGAGGTGACACGATTGATTGCAGACGGTGACAACGCGATATATGGCAATGCAGAACGCGTTAAGACCTTAGAAAATGCGAACGCAGAACACGCAGCAGCGCTGGTTGCTGACCTTGACGATGAGACGAATCCGACGGTTATCCTCTCTGCTGCTCGCGTCAATCCGGATATGAAAATTGTGAGTGTCACTGACACACACGAAGCTGTTCCACATCACCGGTATGCTGGGGCGGATGAGGTCGTCATTTCGAAAGAGAGCCTTGGTGAAAGCTTGGCCATGCGTGCAATGAAGACTGTCTCGGAACGGTTTCAAGAAGCAATCGACGCTGAAAATGGCGACCGGTTTCAGGAGTATCTGGTTGTAGAAGGGAGCGAACTTGTCGGCAAGGAAATCCGGGACGTTGACCTGTTTCCCGAACAAGGGATTACGGTTATCGGCGGTTGGTTTGGTGCAAAGTTTCTCGTCTCCCCCCGCCCGGAGACGATTATTCAGGAAAACTCAATTTTGCTTGTTGCTGGTGCACATGAAGCGCTTGAAGAAGCCGGTGCTCGCCGGTTGCCGTCGCATCATGGACATCCGTCCCGCGTCGTTGTTGCAGGGTATGGGGATGTGGGGCGTGCTGCTGCTCAAACAATGCAAAGTGAGGATATTGCAACAACCATCGTTGACTCAACGAACATGTTAGATGTTGATGTGGTTGGAGATATTACAACCCGTCAAACGCTTGTCGATGCGGACCTCAGTGAGGCAAGAAGTATACTCTTGACTGTCGATGACGACGCGACTGCAATCTACAGTGCAATCATCATCAAGCAGATTGAGCCCGATATCGAAGTGATAGCACGCGCAAACGATGAAGAAAACGTCTGGAAACTCTATAACGCTGGGGCGGATTACGTGCTGTCACTTCCCTCGGTGACCGGCGAGATTCTCGCTGCAACGTTGATTGACAAAGAAACGATACTGACCCCACACGACAAATTTGAGTTTACGTGCACGAACGCACCCGCCGTCGTGGGTCAGAGTCTCGTTGAGGCTGACCTTCGAAATAAAACTGGGTGTACCGTCGTCGGCGTAGAGCGCGACGGTGAACTCCTTACCAATCTTGGCCCATCGTTTACCATCGAATCCGGCGATGTGTTGATCGCCGCTGGTGAACCATCAGCTATCCACGAATTTAGACGGCTTGTCCGCAACGTCTGTGAATAACCATTCCCTTACCTGTATGGTGGAGAAATTAATCGGATACTGCTGGTACTAGTTCATATGACCAACTGGCCACTCTCTTGTCAAGCAGTCGCGAACGTCTGTCAAGGGAGTGAGACTACCCAAACCCAGCCGCTTTCGGGCTGTGAAATACCATTCGTTTCAACAACAGGACCTCGTTAGCTATGCCACCGTTAACGTATTTGGAATTTCATCTCGTGTTCGTCATCCCACCGATTATTGGCCTTGCACTCCTGACGTACTTTCGGGACTCAGCCTGGAAGGGACTGAAACCGTTCAGCGGGCTGGCCATCATCCTCGCGCTTGCGATTGTCTACACCACTCCATGGAATAATCTGATGATCGCCGAAGGCGTGTGGTGGTATGGCGATGGAGCAACGCTTGTCCATTTCTGGTATACGCCGCTTGGGGAGTACCTCTTTTTCATTCTCCAGCCGATTCTGACCGCACTGTGGCTGTTTCAGTTCCCCACAGTCCGTGAGCAAAGCATTCAAATTCCTGGAACAAAGCGTTTGCTCGGTGTCTTTGCAGGGTTGCTTGTCGGGGCGATTGGCTTAGTGTTGCTTGTTACCGATTCGACGTTTTATCTTGGCTCAATTCTGTTCTGGGCTGGCCCAATTCTCGCAATACAGTGGGGATTCGGCTGGCCATATCTCTGGGAGATTCGCCGACCGTTCGCTGTCATGCTTCTTGTGCCCACATTGTATTATTGGGTTATTGACCGTATTGCCATTGGGATGGGAATCTGGATAATTTCCGACACTCATACCATCGGACTGTCGCTGCTTGGGCTTCCATTTGAGGAAGCGCTGTTTTTCTTGATGACTAATATCTTTGTCATTCAGGGCATTGTCCTCTACATGTGGTTGCTCGACTGTTACGAACGGGGGGAGATTTCAAATCTGAGCGACCTTTTTCCGGAGCTCAAAGCGCTCACTGAGCGGTACGACAGCACGACCCGAAACGTCGACCGAATAGACCAGTCAACGGAATCACCCCGAAGAGAAGAGCCACAATCCGAATAATGGGTGCAACGCATGCTGTCCGAAACGGGGCGATATCAACCGCAAAGCACTGGAGTTTCCGACCTGGATGGGCCGCACTCATCATCGTTGGCATTCCCTTTCTGTTTATCAGCGACCTGCCGCTTACATATCAGTTCATTCCGCTTGTCGCCAGTGCTATCGTACTCGGGATGCCACACGGTGCAGTTGACCATCTCGTCTTGCCAAGGGAGCGCGGCGAGGGGCTGACCCGTGACTGGATGGTTTTCATCGGGATAATTTACCTTATCTTTGGCATTGCGTACACGCTTGTTTGGTTTGTTTCACCCGTCGCAGCGTTCGTGTTTTTCATTTTGCTCACCTGGTTTCACTGGGGGCAAGGTGAGCTATATCCGCTCATTGAACTCGTTGGTGCAGAGTATGTCCGTGGCCGGATACAACAGCTACTCACAATCCTCACTCGCGGCGGTGCGCCGATGCTCGTTCCGCTGGTTGCCTTTCCAGACCAGTATGAGTTCGTTGCAACATCGCTCATCGGACTCTTTGATTCCGGTGCGGCAGCCGCGCTTTCCCCCGTTTTCGAACCGACAAGCCGACTGATTGTTGGGATGGTCTATGGCACCCTTGTCGGCGTAACGATTATCGCCGGCTATCTGCAGACGACCGAGACAGCCCCGTGGCTGGTTGATGCCAGCGAACTCCTCTTGTTGACCGGGTTTTTCTTCGTTGTGCCACCAATTTTGGCTATTGGTGTGTACTTTTGCTTCTGGCACTCTGTGCGACACATCATCCGGACAACACTCCTCCACGACGGGTCGGTTCGCTCGTTCTCGACAGGGCAGACAAAACGCGTCGTGACACAATTTATTCGAGATGCAGCACCGTTGACTGCTGTGGCTCTTTCCTTTATGCTGTTGCTCTATCTTCTGGTTCCACAGACGCCAACTGGGATTGCAGACCTCGTTGCACTCTATCTTGTCCTTATCGCCGTGTTGACGCTCCCACACGTTGTCATCGTCACGCTGCTTGATAGACGACAAGCAATTTTGTGAACCAGCCGTTCGCAAGCCAACTCAGGCTAAAAAGACGTGGCGCGGTTTATCAGCAAGCACGTCCCGGCCCCATTTGACGGTATCTGAGAACGCATCGGAGCCGAAAAACGCCATTGCGTCGCCTTTTGCGTCCCATTGGCTGGCGATAAACATATCATTTTCATCAGCAGTGTTTATCAAGAGAGACGTTTCACGATGTCCGTCCATTTCGGCAAGTAGTTCACCAACATCCGCAAAGGTCTCGACAAAGTCGTCACGGTGTTCTGGTTTGACGGTGTAGAACATCCCCATCGTACTGAACCCATCTCCCTCATCTGCCCAGCCAATAATTCCAGGAAGGTCGCCTAGATATTCGCTTGCTGTGTTTGCGGCATCGGCTGTCGCCCATAGGCTGACAACTGCTGTTCTGTCGCCGTCTGGGTCGTCGTAAACGGATGTCCCTTCGTGTGTATCATAGCGGTCAAAGCCACCCGAGAGGCTCTCAACCTCTGCTATCAACTCATCAAGTGGCGCTTCCGAGTACAGTACCAATGCATAGATGTCCTCACCATGTGGTTGGCCGGAATAGATATTGAGGTCCTGTAACTCGTCGCGGATTTCACCTGACTCCGCTGCAGCGTGTGATGGCTCAGCAGCGTCTGCATCTGTCTCGGTGTCGCTTTCGTCGACATCACCATCGATCGGGCCGCTTAGGCTTTCGGTCACGCCAGTCATATCCGTCAGGAATCCCTCGGCAATGTCCGCAGCGCGTTTGTTCTCCCAGAGGCTCACGATAGCGGTCTTTCCATCCGCTGCCCGAACTGTGGAGCCAACGTGCGTATCATAGTGGTCGAAGTTCGCTCTGAGGTCATCAAGTTCGTCGGCGACATCGCCAGCATCCGCACTGGAATACAGCAAGACGGCGTAATCCCCTGCCGAAAAGTCGTCGCCTTCGTGCATTCCGAACCGTCCAAGGCGTGTTTCGATGTCAGCAACAGTTTGTGAGGATACGTCAGAGTCCCCACCAGCAAATGGTGGTGCACCGCTCTCGGTGCCGGCGGACTCGCTTTCTTCCGATGCGGCGTGAGCGGCCTCATCGTGGTCCGCTTCCTCGTGGGCCTCTGTTCCGTCTGCATCGGCTGGATGGATTGGGCCGGCGTCAGCGAGACTGTCAGGTGTTGACTCGCCAGCAGTTGGGACTGCGTGACCGGCAAGGAGTGCAGGAAGGTCTGTCGGTGGGAACCTGCGGCCGACGTAAAACGGGCCGAACTCAGCAAATTGTGAGGTCGACGGGTCGAACCGCATCTCATAGAGCAGGTCTTTCATATCAACGAGGTCGTCACCCCAGAGTGTGACTCCCCATTCCCAGTCATCGATCGCAATCGCACCGGTGATCATCTGGACGACCTTTCCGCCGTAATCCCGCCCGATATCACCGTGTGCCTCCATGTGGTCGGCTCGCTCATCGAAGGAAAGGTCGTACCAGTTTTGACCAGGGTCGCGGCGTTTGCTCATCGGGTAGAAACAGACGTGTGTGGCATCAGGAATCGACGGCTTCAGTCGTGTCTGGATATAATTTGCTAGTCCTGAATTTTCATCGAGTTCACCCTCGAAATAGTCACGAGCACGTTCGGAGTACCCGGATGCTTCCGTCACTGAGACAAACGAAGTGGTCCGTTCGGTGAATGAGCCGAACTCGGTCAGCTCAAACTGCCGTTCGAGCGCTCCGATGTGTGCAGTTGTTGGTCGAAGATGCAAAATAAGGATATCGGCCTTGTCTCCGAGAATCGTATAGACAGCAGACACACCTTCATCAGCATCTTCGACAGCGAGCGCTGATTCCAGGTGCGAAACAGCTTCGGAGAGTGCTCGTTCGCGTGTTCGCGGCGAGGCTTCGTTCCAAGCGTTCCAGTCAATTCGTCGGAAGTCGTGCAGGGCATACCACCCTTCATCCGTTGGTGGTGGGTCGCGTCTGTCTGGCATGGTTGCTCATTATGACCGACGGGTAAGGAATGTTGTTATTTTCCGGGGAATGGCAACTAAAATAGTCGGTACGATAGGTCTATTAGAGTAACGCTGGCCCGAACACCAGTAACAGGAGCGCCATCACCATCGAGAGGGTAACGCCAAGCGTGATGAGCGTCACGAGTGTGCGTGGATTTTCCATTGGAAGTCGGCAGGCGATTGATTCCATGCTCACCCGTAGAATATGGCCGCCATCAAGGGGATACGCAGGGATACAGTTGAACACTGCCAGGTTGAAGTTAATCCACCCAGTCCAAAAGAGCAGGTTTGCAAGAATGAACGTTCCCACGCCGAACACTGACAGTGGGCCGGAGATCGTGTAGAAACTCCAGACATCCGGGGTAAAGCCAGCAAAGCTGTATGTAAGGTCGGGTTCAAGCAACGCCGCAAATGGCAGGATAAGCAGTTGCAGGATGTAGATGAATACGCTTGATAATCCTGACGAGGTGTCAAGCGCCTGCGAGCCACTCAGGATGTTCAGGAACTGCTCAGCGGGATAGAAATCTACGCCAAAGTCATCCAGTAAAATGCCGCTATATCCGTCGGCGGTATTGACGCCAAGCACTCCACCATCTCCTAGTTCAACGTCGAACGTCTCCGATTCCTCTACAAGCTCGTCGCTGTCGTCACCGATGTAGGCCTCGACAGTTACCGTTTCACCGCCATCGTATTCCCCTAACGTGTCGGTTAATGAAGCTGCGCTCGTGATTCGTTCTCCTTCAATTTCGGTGATGACTGTATTTGTTCCATCAGTCGGCGCACCTGCTGCAGCGAAGGCACCATCCTCGTTCGTTTGCTGGACAAACGCACCGATTGGAAGCGTCTCATCACCACGGTCGCTTTCGAGGGTGACAACCGGTTCCTCTGCGACAGCATCAACAAACGCCTGTTCTGTATTGACCGTTGTGCCATCAACTGACTCGATACGCGTAAGCGGCTCTTCGCCTTCAATATCATCGATAAGCCCCTCTACAGAGCCGATTATCATCAACCGCCTATCGACATCTATCCGTTCGTCTTCTCCGTCCAACCCAACCGTAACGCGTTCGTCTTCCAGCCCTTCAAGTTCGTCTTCAAACTGACTCTCGTTTTCGACCGCTACGCCGTTTAGTTCCGTGATGACATCACCATTGGTGATACCTGCAGCCTCTGCGCCCGAGCCATCGAACGTATCTCCGACAGGGGCCCCGGCAACTGGACCAATGGCCGCAAGCACTGGCCCGAGAAGAATCACCAGTGCAATCAGCGTCACCGCAAAGTTGTTTGTAATTCCTGCAGCAAACATCCGAATTTGTGCGCCACGGTTTGCTTCACGTTGCTGGTCGGGGTCTGGTTCGACAAATGCACCGACAGGGATGAGTGCAAACAGGGCCACACCCATCGATTTGATGTTGATATTTTCGACTCGACAGAGCAACCCGTGACCGCCTTCGTGAACCACCAATCCAACCAATAGGCCGAAAATTATCTCCCCGGCGGCATTGAGCGGGAGAAACTCGTTTACACCGGGAATCACCAGCACGTTCTGTGGATTTTCGATCGCTGCGCTTTCAGGCTGTGTCAAAATCGCAGAGACGGCAAAGACGACGACAAGTCCGCTGAGAACCATCACAACGAGCGCAATTCCCACGCCAAAGTTTCCCCACGCTCGCCAGAACCGTTCACGCTCGGCCAGTTTCCCAAGCAACACTCGTCCACGCCGCGTGTGGATGGTCATTAACGGGCCGGAGACTTTGACGGACTCTGGGAGCATTCCGCGCTTTTTTACTCCCATCGCAATCAGGGTATAGAGAATAATCCCAACAAGAACCCAAGTCAGAACGCTCGTCATTGTCACATCGCAAGGGGTGTTCGACAAAGAGGGTTTGGTTATATTCCGATGAACTGCTTTGCAATCGTATTCAACTGGATTTCGTCCGCTCCTTCAACGATTCGGAGGATACGTGCCATCTCCAGGTTATCCATGAACTCGTTTTCTTCTGCCAACCCGTTTGCCCCGTGAATCTGGACCACATCGTCCGCGATATCGTAGCAGACGTTCGTCCCAAGCCATTTGACGATTGATGCGTCTTCGATGACCGTCTCGCCCTGATCCATTCGCCACGCACACTGAAGTCCTGCTGTGTCAGCAGCATACTGACGAGCACGGCCCCGTGCGAGTTTCGATGATATCTGCTGAAACTTCCCGATTGGTCGCCCGAATGCCTCTCTGTCTCGTGCATACTCCGCTCCTTTCTCAAGTAGATACTCCGCGCGACCGATTGCATCCGCGCCCAGTTCGAGCCGACCAAGTGAGAGAAACTCCATCGCTTGATAGAACCCGCTATCGACCTCTCCAAGGACGCGCTCTTCACCAAGACGGACATCATCAAAAACAACCTCTGCTTGCAGTCCCTCGCGGCCGACAGCGTTGTTCATCCGCGTCACTTCATACTCCTCGCGTTCGACGATGAAACAGGTAATTCCGCCGTACC
>PUNZ01000064.1 GCA_003551945.1 Halovenus sp.
GCACTCGCAATCGGTTCTCAATCTGAGGGGGCAGTCCACTCACACGTTCGCCGTGGGCTTGAAGAGGACATTCCCTCGGAGACGCTCAAACACGCTGCCGTCCTTGCGATTCCGACGCTCGGCTTTCCGAAAGCGATGGCCGCGATGACCTGGATTGAAGACCTCACCGAAGACGACTAATCCAATGACAACCGTTCGATGGAAACTCTTTGCGACGCTTGCGGAGGCCACCGATGAGTCTGAACTGTCGGTTGAACTGACCGAGACTGAGCCCACCGTTTCGGATGCGCTCACCGCGTTAGTTGAGCGCTATCCAGCGCTTCGTTCGCAGGTGTTCGAGGAAGAGAATGAACTGCACCCCCACATTAAACTGTTTTATGAGGGCGAAGATGTCTTTACTGCGGCCGCTGGCTGGGAGACAACTGTGAGCGACGGCGACGAACTCGCGCTGTTCCCGCCGGTTACTGGCGGCTGAGAAAGGCTTCGAACTCCGCTTGCGTGTTGATGTTCACAATACTCTCCCAGTTTGTATACTCAGCAACGAGTTGTGGGGGAATCGAGAGCGTAGGGAGTCGTTCGAGCAGGCCGTGCAGCCGTTGGTCGCCCTCGGCCAACTCCGCGTCGACTGCACGACCTAGCCAGTCCGTTCGGTAGGCTGCCTGAAGGGGCTGGTGAGTACCGTCTTTCTGTCGCGGGACAATTGCTGCGACCGGAAACTCGGTGTTGTCGTTTCGTTCGAGTCGCTCGAACAACAGGGCAAGAAAAGATGGGTCCACGCCCGGCATATCACAGGCGACGACCGAGACAGTTGGTGTCTCGACGGCTGGCAGTGCTTCAGCGAGGCCCGCGACAGGGCCGGAATCGGGTCCTGGGTCATGGACGTAGCGCACTGACGGCTCGAACGTGAGTTGTTCGAATGACTCCTGTTGTTCGGCTCGACAGCTCACGATGACGTGGTCGGTGACCGTCCCCACACGGTTGAGCACTTCCGCCAGCATGGGTGTCCCGGCTACCTCCGCGAGCGCTTTATCCTGTGAGCCAAATCGCCCGGAGCGACCGCCAGCAAGCACGACTGCTGTCCGCCTGGTCATGGCCGCCACGCCCAGTCCCACTGCTGTACCTGCACAGTCTCGCCCGCTGGAATCCCCTCTCGCTGTTCAGGAATTTCCACCCAGCCGTCGGCGAAAGAGATGCTCGACATAACACCGGCACCGGAGACGCGAAGTGGGGTCGCGGCCAACTCGGGCTCTTCTGTCTCTGATTCATCGACGGTCACCCGGGCAAAGGTCCGATAGCCGGGTTTACTCCGCAGCTTTGCAGAGAGGGTTGCACTGACTGTCGGGAGGGCTTGCAGTTCCCAGCCGCCAAGGGCTGCCAGTGCTGGTCGGAGCAACTGTACGGCGTTGATGAGACAGGAAACGGGATAGCCTGGCAACATCACGAGTGGTGTCTCGCCGACACGCCCAATCCCGACAGGATGGCCGGGCTTGAGTGCCACGCCGTGGACGACCACCTCACCGAGTGCTGACACTGCTTCGGGAACGAGGTCACGCTCACCGACCGAGGAACCGCCAGTCGTCACGATGATATCGTGGTCGTCGTCGTCCGTTATCGCGGTTTTCAGTGCCTCAACGTCATCATCGACAACAGCCCGGTGCGTCGCGGTTCCGCCCCACTGTTCGACCAGTGCGGAGACGGTCAGGCCGTTCGTTTCGACCATCTCTCCAGGGGCAGGGTCGTTCGTGACCAGTTCCTCACCAGTTGGAATCACGCTCACGCGCGGCCGTTTGAAGACAGTCAATTCGGTCACACCCGTCGCCCGCAGGAGGGCGAGATCCGCTGCGCTGAGGCGGTGACCTGCCTCGAACAGCTGTTGGCCGGCGTTGACATCTTCGCCGGTTGGTGCAACGTTCTCCCCTGTTGCGACGGCATCGAAAATAAGCAACTCCTCACTGCTTTGCTCGACGTCTTCGACCATGACGACGGCATTCGCGCCCGCTGGCAGGGCACTCCCGGTATGGACTCGACTCGCGGTTCCTGCCTCGACAGAATCCGTTGTTTCAGCCAACTGTACCGGTGACCGGGTCGACGCGTCGAACGTATCCGCTGCTTGGACCGCAAACCCATCCATCGCTGCGCGGTCGTAATGCGGGACGGCACGCGGTGCGGTCACGTCGGTTGCAAGCGTTCGTCCTCGTGCATCAGCGACCGGGATTGTGTCCGTCCTCTCGTGTTGGTGACAGCCTGATAACAGCGTTTCGCGGGCGTCTGAAAGAGGTGTGACGGTTGCAAAGCCGCCCTGCGATGAAGTCATAGTTGAGTGTATGATGGCGGCTGACAAAACTCATGTGTCCCTCGGTTTTCCTGCGTTTTGACTTCCAGTGACACAGTTAAGTGCGTAAGGCTCGAAAATCATTTGTGGAAGTAACCGATGAATTCGGGCGCGAGGTTACCGGTATCAGGGTCTCGTTGACCGACCGGTGTAACTTCGACTGTGTCTACTGTCATAACGAAGGACTCGGTGATACGCGTGGGCCGATGGACCCACAGGATGACGAGATGAGTGCTGACGAGGTCGTTCGCTTGCTGGAAGTGGTCTCCGAATTCGATATTGAAGCGGTCAAATTCACTGGTGGTGAGCCGATGCTCCGAAACGATTTGGCGGAGATTATCCGCCGAACGCCCGACCAGTTGGAGACTTCGCTCACCACGAACGGCACGTTTCTGCCCGACCACGCGGACGAACTCGTCGCTGCTGGACTCGACCGCGTGAACGTTTCGCAGGACGCGCTTGACCCGGAGGCGTTTGCGGCCGTCACCCAATCTGGGGCGTACGACCGTGTACTTGAGGGAGTCAACGCTGCTGTCGAGGCCGGACTCACACCGGTTAAACTCAATATGGTTGTGTTCGAACCGACAGCCGGGTATATCCCGGAGATGGTCGAACACGTTGCCGAGAGCGACGGACTGCAACTTCAGTTAATTGAGTATATGCCCGAAATCGCTGGCCATCCCGAGTGGGCAATCGATATCGAGCGGGTTCACGAGTGGCTGGCCGAGCAGGCCGACCGCGTCGAACGCCGGGAGATGCACGGGCGAGCACGGTATCTCATTGGCGGCGGGCTGGTCGAAATCGTCGACCCAGTTGAGAACCCGTCGTTTTGTGCCAACTGCCATCGCGTTCGAGTGACACACGATGGCAAATTCAAAGGCTGTCTTAACAGACACGACGACTTGCGCTCAACAGGCGACATGAGCAAAGCGGAGATTCGTGAAGCGTTCGTTGAGACGGTCACACAGCGCGTTCCGTACTATGGCGAGTACCTCGTCAAGGAGGAGGGCGAGTGGGTTCCAAACAAGGAATACCAGCAACACGCTCTTCTTCCGGCAAATGACGACTGATTGAGGGTCTCCTGTCAGTCACTCCAGGTCGAATCGGTCGTTTTGCATCACTTTCGTCCAGACTTCGACGAAGTCATCGACGAGTTTTTCTTCGCCATCGCTTGCGGCATAGACCTGTGACAGGGCGCGGAGTCGTGAGTTAGACCCAAAGATAAGGTCAACACGGGTGGCTTCCCACTCGATTTCGCCCGTTTCGCGGTCACGGAGTGTATACCGACTCTCCTCGTCGGTTGGGACCCACTCGTAATCCATCGAGAGCACGGTCTCGAAGAAGTCGTTGTCTAGGGTCTCCGTTTCGTCGGTGAAGACGCCGAGTTCGTCATCCTCGTAGTTTGCACCGATTGTGCGGAGTCCGCCAAGAAGTGCGGTCATCTCCGGTGCGTCGAGGTCAAGCAGGTCTGCCCTGTCGACGAGCATCTCTTCAGGTCCTTTGTAGGCATCCTCTGTGTAGTAGTTGCGGAAGCCATCTGCGTCGGGTTTGAGCGCTTGGAAGGATTCGATATCGGTCTGTTCTTGTGAGGCGTCCGTTCGACCGGGTTCGAACGGCACTTCGACATCGTAGCCGGCGTTTGCAGCGGCTTGCTCGACACCTGCGTTTCCGGCAAGCACGATGAGGTCAGCAAGGGAAACACGCGTTCCATCGGATTGGGAAGCGTTGAACTCTTCCTGAACGGTTTCGAGGGTCTCGAGCACCGTCTCCAACTGCTCTGGTTGGTTGACTTCCCAGTTTTTGTGTGGTTCGAGGCGGATGCGAGCGCCGTTGACGCCACCGCGTTTGTCGCTGTCGCGGTAGGTTGAGGCGGCCGCCCACGCCGTTTTCACGAGCTCTGTGACAGAGAGGTCCGTAGCGAGAATCTCCTCTTTGAGTTCAGCTGCTTGCTCATCATCGATGAGGTCGAAATCAACCTCTGGGAGTGGGTCCTGCCAGAGCATCTCCTCGTCAGGAACTTCCGGGCCGAGGAGTCGGGACGTTGGTCCCATATCGCGGTGAATCAGTTTGTACCACGCTTTTGCAAAGCTGATTCCGAACTCCATTGGGTTCTCCTGGAAGCGTTCAAGAATCTCTCGATAGTCTGGGTCCCGCTTCAGTGCAACGTCCGTCGTTAGCATCATCGGGGTCGCACTCTCGGTGGCTTCGTGAGCGGGCTCTGCGGAGCCGTGGATTTCCTCATCTTTTGGCCGCCACTGCCAGGCACCGCCAGGGCCTTTGTGTGGCTCCCACTCATAATCAAGCAAAAGGTCGACATATTCCATATCCCAGCTTGTTGGCGACTGAGTCCATGGGCCTTCGATGCCGCTGGTGATTGTGTCGGCTCCTTTCCCCTCGCCATACTCGTTCTCCCAGCCAAGGCCTTGCTGTTCAATGGGTGCGGCTTCCGGCTCAGCACCAAGGTGTTCATCCGAATCTGCCCCGTGGACTTTTCCGAAGGTGTGTCCACCAGCACACAGTGCAACGGTCTCCTCGTCGTTCATTGCCATACGGTCGAAAGATTGACGGATGTATTTCGCAGACTCCAGTGGGTCCGGGTTGCCGCCCGGTCCTTCTGGATTCACATAGATGAGGCCCATGTGGTCAGCAGCAAACGGGCCGTCAATGTTCCCTTCGTCGTCGTGTCTTTTGTCTTCAAGCATTTCCTCTTCTGGTCCCCAGTCAACGGCTTTGTTCGGCTCGTAGGCGTCTTCACGCCCACCGCCAAAGCCGAAGGTTTCGAAGCCCATAGATTCCATGGCGACGTTTCCTGAGAGGACGAGCAGGTCTGCCCAAGAGAGTTTGCGACCATATTTGAGCTTAACCGGCTCAAGCACACGGCGTGCTTTGTCGAGGTTGACATTATCTGGCCAGCTGTTGACAGGTGCAAATCGCTGGGTACCGCCGGAGGTACCGCCACGACCGTCCGTCGTTCGGTATGTTCCGGCCTGGTGCCAAGCCATCCGAATGATGAGCGGACCGTAGTGGCCGTAATCTGCCGGCCACCACTCCTGTGAATCCGTCAGCGCCTCTTCGATATCCGCTTTCACCTCATCAAAGTCGAGTGACTCAAACGCTTCCGCATAATCAAAATCATCACCGTACGGGTCTACCGGGCGAGCATTCTGGTCGAGAATCTCTACGTTCAACTGGTTTGGCCACCAGTCCTGTGTCGTCTTTCCGCTCATATCATCTCCTGACATGTGTTGTATCCGGTCGAACGTACGCCGGTGAGTACGATGAAATCTCGTTTAGCATATGCTAACTAATCGTTCGCTGAGGCTCGTCATAACCTACCACTAGCGTTTGTTTACAGCAGTACTTTATCCGCTCAGCAATTAGCAAAAACCAAGATGACCGCTGCGTCAACGGCAACCGAGGAGACACGCGAATTTGAGTTCGTTCTCACGTTCGAGCCAGGCGCTGATCAGTTGATGGACGTCTTCAGGCAGTACGACTCTCTTTCGTTGTGGTCTTCTGCCATTTTCGTGAGCAACACACACATGTGGCGACTTGACCACGCTAAAGGGACGGATGAAGCGTTGCGTGCATTCGACAATATCTTTCTTGATGACAC